>NZ_JBRRES010000017.1:0-87555 GCF_056760395.1 Stenotrophomonas sp. STEN009
CCCCCCCCCCCCCCCCGCGCGCCCCGGCGGGCGGCGCCGCCCGCCCTCCCCCCCCCGCCCCCCCCCCCGCCCCGCCCCCCCCCCCGCCGGCGCGGCCCCCGCCCCCCCGCCGCCGCGCCCCGCCCGCGCCCGCCCCCCCCCCCCCCCCGGCGGTGAGGTATCAGATCAATCGAAGCCCTGCCCGGCCGGCAGCGCCTGCAGCGCGATGATGGCCGCAGCGAGCGCATCGACCTCGGTATCGCCAAAACCGGAGCGGACCTCCAGCTCGCTGCTGAACAACCCTTGTTCCAGCAACGCCGCACAGGTCTGTTCGTGGCTCCAGCCACGGGCAACCGCGACCCGCCGGATGCGTTCCAGCAGCAGCGGGTCCAGGTCCCGCAGCACAACATCAGCCATGCTCACTTCCCCGTTCGCAAGGCACCGCCCCCTCGGCGCGTCGGGGGCGATGATCCCGCAGACCGGGCGGGCAGGCAATCAGGCGGCCGGTGGTGGCCCGCGGTCAACGATGCGCGGCCACAGCCAGACCAGCAGCAGCAGGGTCGGTACCACGGTGACCGAGCTGAGGATGAAGAACGTGCTGTAGGAGGTGGCCTCGACGATGTAGCCCGACACACCGCCGACGAACTTGCCGGGCAGGTTGGCCAGCGAGACCAGCAGCGCATACTGGGTAGCGGTGAAGTTGCGGTCCGTCAACGACGACATGAAGGCGACCAGCACGGTGCCTGCAAAGCCCTGGAACAGGTTGTCGGCACTGAGGGCGGCATAGAACGCCCACAGCTTGCCCGGGTTGTGCGCCATCAGCAGGAAGGCCAGATTGGACAGCGCCACGCCCAGTGCCGCCACCAGCAGCATGCGCCGGAAGCCAAACGCGGCCACCGCGATGCCTCCCAGGAAGGCACCGCCGATGCCCATCCACACCCCGAACAGTTTGGAGACCGTGGCGATGTCGGCCTTGTCGAAGCCGGAATCGAGGTAGAACGGCCCCGCCATCACCCCGATCACCTGGTCAGGGAACTTGAACAGGCCGACAAAGGCCAGCAGCACCAGCGCCAATGCCACGCCGTTGCGGCTGAAGAAACTTGTGATCGGCTGGACGAAGGCTTCGGCGACATCGATGCGGCGCTGCACGGCGGTGGCGGGACGCTCCGGTTCGGCGCACAGCAGCGTGGTGATGATCGGCAGCAGCATCAGGGCGGCCATTGCCAGATACGCGATGACCCAGCCTTCAAACTGGGCCAGATACAGCGCGCCGGCACCGGCCAGGATCAGGCCGATCCGGTAACCCAACGTATAGGTGGCCGCCAGCGCGGCCTGAGCGGTCTGCGGCGCGATCTCGATACGGTAGGCATCCACGGCCGAATCCTGGGTGGCGCCGGCAAAGGACGCCACCAGCACCCACATCACCAGGGGCCAGACGCCCTGTTCGGGGCGCACGAAGGCCAGCGCGATCAGTCCGACCAGCACCATGACCTGCGATACCAGCAGCCAGGAGCGACGACGGCCGAGCCGGCCCAGCAACGGGAAGGCATACCGATCCAGCAGCGGTGCCCACAGGAACTTGAGCAGGTAGAAGAAACTGGCCAGGCTGATCAGGCCGATGCTGCCCAGGTCCAGCCCCACATCGCGCAGGCGCGTGGACAAGGTCTGCGACGCGATCAGCAGGAACGGCAGGCCACTGCCGAAACCCAGCATGGCCATGGTCAGCGCCGACGGTGTACCGAAGGCGCGCTTGATTCCTGCCCAGCCTTTGTAGCTGACCGGCCTGGCCGCCTCGCTCACAGGTCGTAGTCCACGGTGAACGGGGCGTGGTCGGAGAAGCGCTCTTCGCGGTAGATCGAGCAGCCACGCAGTTTGTCGCGCAGGCCCGGCGTGATGAACTGGTAGTCGATGCGCCATCCCACGTTGTTGGCGCGGGCCGCCCCGCGGTTGCTCCACCAGGTGTAGTCCTCCCCGGTGGGATTGAGCAGGCGATACGCATCGGCCCAGCCACGACCGGCCGCCACGTCGGTGGCCTGGCCATGATCAGCGCACAGCGCGTTGAGCCAGTCGCGCTCTTCGGGCAGACAGCCGGAATTCTTCTGGTTGGACTTCCAGTTCTTGATGTCCAGCGCCGACCGCACGATGTTCCAGTCGCCACACAGCACGTAGTCGCGACCGCTGCGCGCCCACTCCTCCAGGATCGGCCGCAGCCACTCCATCACTTCGAACTTGAATCCCTGGCGCAGGTCGCCGGAGCTGCCGGACGGAATGTAGAAGGACACCACGCTGAGGTTGCCGAAGCGCGCCTCGATATAGCGCCCCTCATCGTCGAACGGCGCCCAGCCCAGCGAGGTGATGACCTGGTCCGGCTCCCGCCTGCTGTAGATCGCCACGCCGCTGTAGCCCTTCTTGGTGATGGCATCGCGGTAGAAGCAATGGTGTCCGTCGGGCCGGAACATCGGGTCGGTCAGCTGGTCTTCCTGGGCCTTGGTCTCCTGGAGGCACAGGACGTCGGCGTCCTGGGCGCGGAACCAGTCGAGGAAGCCTTTGGTCGCGGCGGAACGGATGCCATTGGCGTTGAAACTGATGATGCGCATGCGGGGGACCTACGGCGGGAAACCGGGCAAGCATACCGGTTGGCTGCTGGGCTGCGCAGTCCGGCGGACGCGGCCGGACGGCCCCCCGGAAGAGCGCCGACGAGCGCGGAAGGCCCGGCTGCATTAGGATTTGTGCTCCAAATGAAGATGAATCGAGTTTTGATGAGCGACCACCGTCACCGTTTCCTGCAGCTGGCCCTGACCGCCGACGCCCTGCGCTTCGGCCAGTTCACCCTCAAGTCCGGCCGGCTGAGCCCCTATTTCTTCAACGCCGGTCGCTTCGACTCCGGCTCGCTGCTGTCCCAGCTCGGCGCCTGTTATGCCGATGCCATCGACGCCAGCGGGGTCAAGTACGACGTGGTGTTCGGCCCGGCCTACAAGGGCATTCCGCTGGCCACGGCAATGGCCTGCGAGCTGGCCCAGCGTGGCCGCGACCTGCCGCTGTCGTTCAACCGCAAGGAAGCCAAGGACCATGGCGAAGGCGGCCAGCTGATCGGCGCCGACATGAATGGCAAGCGCGTGCTGATCGTCGATGACGTGATCACTGCGGGTACTGCAATCCGCGAAGCGCTGGCCATCATCCGCGCGGCAGGCGGCACTCCGGCCGGCATTGTGGTCGCTCTGGATCGCCAGGAGATCGCTTCGGAAGCCGATCGCCGCTCCGCGGCGCAGGCAGTGGCCGAGGAAGCCGGCATCCCGGTGATCGCAGTGGCTTCGCTGGGCGACCTGCTTGATTTCGCCTCGGGAAACCCGGAACTTGTCGGCTACCGGCAGCCGCTGGAAGCCTATCGGGCCCAGTACGGCGTCCGCTCCACACGCTGACCGCCAGGGGGAAGGTCGCATGTCCCGAATTCCTGCTGTTCTCTTCGCCGGCCTGCTGCTGGCCCTGCCGTTCACCGTGGCGGGGCAGTCGCGGGGCGGCGACAAGGTCGAGAAGAAGCTGTACTGCTGGAACGAGGGCCAGGAGCGGATCTGCAGCGATGCGCTTCCTGCCGATGCGGTCAACCACGCGCGCGACGAGTTCAATGCCCGCAGTGGGCTGCGCAATGCGCAGGTGCAGCGCGCGCTGACCGACGAAGAACGTGCCGCCGCCAGTACCGCGGCGGCACAGCAGCAGTTGGACCGGATGGCCGAGCAGACCCGCCAGCGCACCGAGCAGGCGATGCTGACCACCTACGGCAGCGAAGACGACCTGCGGCGGGTGTTCGCCGAGCGCCAGGAAGTGCTCGACAACAACCTCAAGACCGCCCAGTACAACGTGGCCAGCCTGCGTGAATCGCTGGTCGCGCTGCTGTCGGCGGCCGGCGACCGCGAGCTGGCGGGCGCCAAGGTGGGCGACCCGCAGGCCGAAGCGATCCGCCAGCGGCACGTACAGCTGCAGTCGCAGCAGCGCCTGCAGTCCGGCTTCCTGCAGCAGCAGCAGGCGTTGAAGGCGGAGATCGAAAGCACCCTGCAGCGCTATCGCGAGCTGAAGGGCCTGGCGCCGGCTGCCCCGGCTGGCTGAAAACGCTCCTGCCGCCGGGCATGGCCCGGCGCTACCCGTGGCCAGGTTACGGCCTGACGCGCGGAATTTATGCAGTCTTTACGCGCCGGCCCGGTCCGCCGGGTAGTGCGTTTACGGGGCGCAGGCCGACCATGACGGCCTGAGGTGGAGGGGTTCCACCAGGACGCAATTCCCATGTCCCCCTGGCTGTCGTTGGTGTGTGGCGTGCTGGTGCTGATCGCCGCCGCCTATCTTCTGTATGTCGTGCTGCGGCCCGAGTCGTTCTGAGCGGAGCCGGCCATGATTGAAATTCTTGTCATTCTTGCTGCCAGCGTCGCGCTGGCATGGCCGCTGGGACTGTACCTGGCGCGCGTGATGCGCGGCACGCCGATGAAGGTCGACGTGCTGTTCCGTTGGATCGAAACGCCGCTGTACAAGGTCTTCGGCGTCGATCCCGCACGCTCGATGTCCTGGCGTGGCTACGTGCTGGCATTCCTGCTCAGCAATGGGGTGGTGGCGGTGCTGACCCTGGCGGTGTTCATGACCCAGGCGTGGTTGCCGCTGAATCCGGACCAGATCCCGAACATGCGCTGGGACACCGCGCTGCACACGATGATCTCGTTCCTGACCAACACCAACCAGCAGCACTATTCGGGCCAGGCGCAGCTGTCCTACCTCTCGCAGATGACCGGGATCACCGGTCTGCAGGTGGTGACCCCGATGATGGGCCTGGCGCTGGCGGTGGCCACACTGCGCGCGCTGTTCGCGCCGGCGCCGCAGTCGGCCACAGGCAGCGCCGGCGATGACCGCCAGGTTGCAGTGGGCAACTACTACACCGACGTGGTGCGCCTGTGCGTGCGCGTCCTGTTGCCGCTGTGCCTGCTGTGGACACTGCTGCTGACCAGCCAGGGCGTGCCGTCGACGCTGGCGGCGGGGCCGCAGGCTACGCCGATCGATGCCTCCGCCGGCATGACGACGCAGAAGCTGCCGCTGGGTCCGGTCGCGGCGATGGTCGCCGCCAAGCAGCTGGGCGCCAACGGCGGCGGCTGGTATGGCCCGAACAGCAGCTTCCCGCTGGAGAATCCGACGCCGGTTTCGAACCTTCTCGAAGTGATCGGCATCCTGCTGGTACCGATGGCGGTGATCTTCATGATCGGGGCATTCACCGGGCGACGTCGCTTCGGCGCGCTGGTGTTCGTCTGCATGCTGGGAATGTCGCTGCTGTCCACCGGCGCCATGGTGTGGAGCGAAGGCCACAGTGCCAGTGCGGCCACGCCCCTGCTGATGGAGGGCAAGGAAGTACGTTTCGGCGCCGACGGCACCGCGTTGTGGGCGGCGGTGACGACGCAGGTGTCCAATGGCTCGGTGAACGGCATGCACGATTCGCTGGCCCCGCTGAGCGGTGGCATTGCCCTGGTCAACATGCTGGTCAGTGCGATCTGGGGTGGCATCGGCTGCGGCCTGCAGCAGTTCATCGTCTACCTGTTGCTGGGCGTGTTCCTGGCGGGGTTGATGACGGGCCGGACGCCGGAACTGTTCGGTCGCAAGCTGGAGACCCCGCAGGTGCGCCTGCTGGCCCTGCTGGTGCTGCTGCAGCCCATCACCCTGCTGGTGTTCACCGCGGTCACTCTGGCCGTGCCCGGCCTGGCCGGCACCTCCAATCCCGGCTTCCACGGCATCAGCCAGGTGTTCTACGAATACGTATCGGCCTACGCCAACAACGGTTCGGGCTTCGAGGGACTGGGTGATGCCACGCCGTGGTGGAACCTGAGCTGTTCGCTGGTGCTGCTGCTGGGTCGCTTTCCGCTGCTGGTGATTCCGCTGGTGGTTGCTGCCCAGCTCGCCGCCAAGCGGCAGGCACCGGAATCAGCGGGCAGCCTGCAGATCGAAACCCCGACGTTCGCCCTGACCCTGGTGTCGGTGATCGTCATCCTGACCGTGCTGCAGTTCATGCCGGCGCTGGTGCTTGGCCCGATCGCCGACCACCTGAGCCTGGGACTGCATTGAGGACACCCCCATGAGTAGCCACGCAACCTCAACCCGTAACCCGCTTGCGTCACGCCCTGCCCTGCTCGATGCGGCCGGCCTGCGCCGCGCACTGGTCGACGCCGTACGCAAGCTTTCACCGATGCATCTGGTGCGCAGCCCGGTGATGGCGGTGGTGATGGCCGGCACGATCGTCGCCGCGATCATCACCCTGACCGGCAACGCTCCACTGGGCTTCGGCCTGGCGGTGACCGCGATCCTGCTGGTCACCGTATTGTTCGGCAACTTCGCCGAGGCCGTCGCCGAAGCACGCGGCCGGGGCCAGGCCGCATCGTTGCGCCGTGCCCGCCAGGACCTGGTGGCGCGCCGACTGGCCGCCCCGCAGCCAGGGGCCGCAGAAACGCAGGTGCCGGCCGCCGAACTGCGCCCGGGCGACCACGTCATCGTCAGTGCCGGCGAGCTGGTGCCAGCCGATGGCGAGATCGTGCAGGGCCTGGCCACCATCAACGAAGCGGCGGTAACCGGCGAATCGGCACCGGTGCTGCGCGAAGCGGGTACCGATCGCTCCGGCGTGATCGGCGGTACCAAGGTGCTGTCCGACCAGATCGTCGTGCGTGTGACCGCCGAGCCGGGCCACAGCTTCCTGGACCGGATGATCGCGCTGGTGGAAGGCGCCAACCGGCAGAAGACACCGAACGAGGTCGCCCTGACCCTGCTGCTGGCGGCGATGACGCTGACCTTCCTGGTGGTGGTGGCGACATTGCCGGCCATCGGCGCCCATGTCGGCGTCCAGGTCGATCCACTGCTGCTGATCGCACTGCTGGTCTGCCTGATCCCGACCACGATCGGCGGATTGCTGCCGGCCATCGGCATCGCCGGCATGAACCGCGCCTTGGCGGCCAACGTGCTGGCCAAGTCGGGCAAGGCGGTGGAAGTGGCCGGCGACGTCGATGTGCTGCTGCTGGACAAGACCGGCACCATCACCTACGGCGACCGCCAGGCCAGCCACTTCCATGCGTTGGCGGGAATCGACGCCAGCCAGCTGCGCGACGCGGCCCTGTTGTCCTCGCTGGCCGACCCGACCCCGGAAGGCAAGTCGATCGTGCGCCTGGCACGCGAGCAGGGGTGCACCACCGCCGAGCCGGAGCAGGCCGTCTACCTGGCCTTCAGTGCGCAGACCCGCATGTCCGGCGTTGACCTTGCCCATGGCCGGCAGATCCGCAAGGGTGCGCTGGATGCGATCCGCAACCATGTGCAGGCGCAGGGAGGCGTGGTGCCGGCCGAGCTGGGCGGGCGCGTCGAACAGGTCGCCCGCAACGGCGCCACGCCGCTGGTGGTGGCGGAAGGTCGCCATGTGCTGGGCGTGATCGAACTGTCGGACGTGGTCAAGCACGGCATGCGCGAGAAGTTCGCACAGCTGCGGGCGATGGGCATCCGGACGGTAATGATCACCGGTGACAACCCGCTGACCGCGGCCGCCATCGCTGCCGAAGCCGGCGTCGACGACTACATCGCCGAAGCCCGGCCCGAGGACAAGCTGGCACGCATCCGCCAGGAACAGGCCGGGGGCCGTCTGGTGGCGATGGTCGGCGATGGCACCAACGATGCGCCGGCGCTGGCCCAGGCCGACATCGGGCTGGCCATGAACTCCGGCACGCAGGCCGCCAAGGAAGCCGGCAACATGGTCGACCTGGATTCGGATCCGGCCAAGCTGCTGGCGGTGGTGGAGGTAGGAAAGCAGCAGCTGATCACCCGCGGCGCGCTGACCACCTTCTCGCTGGCCAACGATGTCTCCAAGTACTTCGCGATCCTGCCGGCGCTGTTCGCCGCGGCGGTGCCGGCGATGGCGGCGCTGAACGTGATGCAGCTGTCGAGTCCGCGCAACGCGGTGCTGGCCGCGCTGATCTTCAACGCCCTGGTGATTCCCGCTCTGATTCCGCTGGCTCTGCGGGGCGTGCGCTTCCGCCCGGCCACGGCCACCGCGCTGCTGCGCCGGAACATGCTGGTGTACGGCCTGGGTGGCGTGCTGCTGCCGTTCGCGGCGATCAAGGCGATCGACCTCCTTCTTGTCCTGGTATCCGGCTCATGAACCGCTCTGCTTCCACTTCTTCTTCCCTTCCGCGCGAAGCAAAGGCCGCATCCCGCATGGCGCGCCTGCAGGACGACGCCAGCTGGCGCCCGGCGATCGGCCTGGGTGTGGCGACCCTGCTGCTGGCCGGTGCGGTCTACGCCGGCATCGCCACCGGTTTTGCCGGCCTGGCGTACCCGATGCAGGCCGAAGGCAGCCTGCTGCGCGATGGCAGCGGCCAGGTGCGTGCGTCGGCGTGGCTGGCGCAGCCGTTCACTGGCGATGGCTACTTCCAGGCGCGGCCATCGGCCGCCAACTATGACCCGATGGCGGCGGCCGGCTCCAACCTGGCACGCAGCAACCCTGCGTTGACCGAGCGCGTCGCCGCAAGCACGGCTGCGGTCGCAGCGCGCGAAGGCGTCGCACCGGACCAGGTGCCGGCAGACCTCGTCACCCAATCCGGCGGCGGGCTCGATCCGCAGCTGACGCCGGCGGCGGCGCAGCTGCAGGTGGCCCGCGTGGCGCGTGCCCGGGGCCTGCCGGTGGAACGTGTGCAGGCGCTGCTGCAGGCCCACACCGAGGGACGCCAATGGGGTCTGTTCGGCCAGCCGCGGGTGAACGTGGTGACGCTGAACTTCGCGCTGGACCACGCAGCCGCCAGGCCGTGATGCGATCGTGCACCCGCTGCGCGCACAATGGCCGCCATGACTGACCTGCGAACCCGCCAGGCCGACGCCCTGGTGGAAGGCCTGCAACGCGAAGCCGGTGGCAAGCTGACGGTATTCCTCGGCGCGGCGCCGGGCGTGGGCAAGACCTACACGATGCTCAACCGCGCGCAGGAACAGCTGCGCCGGGGGGTCGACCTGGTGGTGGGGCTGGTGGAGACGCATGGCCGTGCCGATACCCAGGCGTTGCTGGAAGGACTGCCACGGCTGCCGCTGAAGGACGTGGCCTACCACGGCCACGCCCTGCAGGAAATGGACCTGGATGCCGTGCTGGCGCGGCGCCCGGCGCTGGTGCTGGTCGACGAACTGGCACATCGCAATGCACCGGGCAGCCGCCACGAGCGACGCTGGCAGGATGTCATGGAGCTGCTGGATGCGGGCATCGATGTCTGGACCACGGTCAACATCCAGCACCTGGAAAGCCTCAATGACGTGGTGATGCGCATCACCGGGGTGCGGGTCAGCGAAACCGTGCCGGACGGTGTGCTCGACCGCCTGCACGACATCGTGCTGGTGGACCTGCCGCCACGCGAACTGATCGCCCGCCTGCAGCAGGGCAAGGTGTACGTGCCGGAGCAGGCGGCACAGGCACTGCAGGCGTTCTTCTCGCCGGCCAACCTGACCGCACTGCGCGAGTTGGCCATGCAGGAAGCCGCTGATCGCGTCGACAGCAGCCTGCGCGAGACCCGTGCCGCACGCGGCGAGGGCAACCTGCCGCTGCGCCGCGGCGTACTGGTGGCGATCGATGGTGGCGGGCAGAGCGAGTATCTGGTGCGGGTCGCGCGCCGCATTGCCGAACGGCGCGATGCGCCGTGGACGGTGGTGACGGTGCAGGGACGACGCCAGGACGAAGCGACCCGACGCGAGATCGACGCGGCGTTCGCGCTGGCACGTCGCCTGGGCGGCGATGCCGAACTGCTGCATGGCTCCAGCATCGCCGATGCCCTGCTCGACCACGCCGCGCACAACGGTGTCTCGACCCTGGTGCTGGGCCGCACCCGCGAGCGGCCGCTGGCACGGATGTTCAACCGCACCCTGACCCAGCAGCTGATCCAGCGCGGTGCGCACTACGAAATCACCATCATCAGCACGCCGCAGGCACGTGCGCGTTCGCGCCGCGAAGGCCTGTTGCCGCCGGCGCGCGGTATCAACCACGAACCACTGCAGGCCCTGCTCGCCACCGCGCTGGCCTGCCTGGTCGCGTGGCTGGTTGAACGCTGGGTGGGCATGGCCGACCTGTCGATGGTGTTCATCGTGGCGGTCGTGCTGGTCGCAGCCCGCACCCGCGCCAGCGTGGCGGTCATGGCCGCGATCCTGTGCTTCCTCGCCTACAACTTCCTGTTCATCGCACCACGCTTCACCTTCGCCATCGGCGCACGCCAAGGCGTGATCACCGTGTTCCTGTTCCTGGCAGCGGCACTGGTGGCCGGGCGCCTGGCATCACGGCTGCGCATGCAGGTGATCGCCCTGCGGGCCGCCAACCGGCATGCGCGCGCGCGGCAGCAGCTGGGGCGACAGCTGGCCAGCGCTGCCGGCGATGGCGAGGTGGCACTGGCCGGCCGCCATGCGCTGGAGCAGGCGATGGACGTGCCGGCATGGCTGCGGATCGGCGTGGACACCACCGCCGGCGGCCGCACCCTGCCCGGCGACACCGACCTGGCTGCCGCCGACTGGGCACTGCGCCACGGCCAGCCCAGCGGGCGTTTCACCGATACGCTGGCCGGCGCGCAATGGTGGTTCCTGCCCCTGCTTGATGGCGAGGACCGTGCAATCGGCGTGGCCGGCCTGTATCTGCCAGGTGCACGCCTGCTGCCCGAGCAGCGCCAGCTCGCCGAAGCGATGGTGGACGACATTGCCCAGGCGGCATTGCGCACGCGGCTGGTGGCCGAGCTGGAGCGGGCGCACGTCAGCAACGAGACCGAGCGCCTGCGCTCTGCTCTGTTGTCTTCGGTATCGCACGATCTGCGCTCGCCGCTGGCGGCGATGATCGGATCGGCCGACAGCCTGGCCAGTTATGGCACGGCGATGGACGTGGCTGACCGCCGCGCGCTGCTGGACACCATCCTGGTCGAAGGCGAACGGCTGGACCGCTACATCCAGAACCTGCTGGACATGACCCGGCTGGGCCACGAAGGCCTGAAGATCAACCGCGACTGGATCGGGGTGGACGAGTTGATCGGGTCGGCCGCGCGACGGCTGCAGCGCTACCAGCCCAACGTGAGGCTGGAACTGGATATCCCGCCGACCCTGGCGCCGATCTGGGTGCATCCGGCGCTGGTCGAGCAGGCGGTATTCAATGTCATGGAGAATGCGGCCAAGTTCTCCCCCGCCGATGCCGCGGTACAGGTGCAGGCGCGCGAACTGGACGGCCAACTGCGCATCGACGTGATCGATGCCGGTCCCGGCATCCCCGACGAAGAGCGGGCACGCATCTTCGACATGTTCTACAGCGTCGAGCGTGGCGACCGTGGCAGCCATGGTACCGGTCTGGGCCTGACCATCTGCCAGGGAATGATCGGCGCGCATGGCGGCAGCGTGCAGGCGCTGCCGGGACGTGACGGTCGCGGTACCCTGATCCGCATCACCCTGCCCCTGCTCAAGCCAGCCTCCCACGATGAGCCCGACCCCGATTGATGCGAGCGTACCGGCCCCGCGCGTGCTGGTGATCGATGACGAGACCCAGATCCGCCGTTTCCTGGATATCAGCCTGCGGGCGCAGGGCTATCAGGTCAGGCAGGCCGCGACCGGCCAGGAAGGCCTGCAGCTGGCTGCCAGCGAGGACATGGACCTGGTGATCCTGGATATCGGCCTGCCGGACATGGAGGGCCACCAGGTGCTGGAGCAGCTGCGGCAATGGAGCCAGGTCCCGGTCATCATGCTGACCGTACGTGCCGGAGAAGCGGAAAAGGTGCGGGCGCTGGACAACGGTGCCAACGACTATGTGACCAAGCCCTTCGGCACGCAGGAACTGATGGCGCGGGTGCGCGCGCTGTTGCGGACACGCAGCGTGCCGACCGATGGCACGCCTCCGGTATTCGACGACGGCCATCTGCATGTGGACCTGGTGCGCCGGGAGGTGGCGATCGCGGGCGAACCGGTGGCGCTGACCCGCAAGGAGTACGCGCTGCTGTCGCTGCTGCTGCGCAATGCCGGCCGGGTGGTCACCCAGCCGCAGATCCTGCAGGAGATCTGGGGACCCACCCACCAGCACGACACGCACTATCTGCGCATCCTGGTGGGCAAGCTGCGGCACAAGCTGGGCGATTCGGCGCTGGATTCACGCTACCTGTTCACCGAACCTGGCGTCGGATTGCGTTTCAAGGGGTGAGGGTGTGCCGACCAACGGTCGGCACCCACCCGGATCGATCAGAACCCCAGCGGGGTGTCGCCGACGATCGGCTGCAACTGGCTGCGGAACAGTGCCTGGATGCGCTCCAGCGCCGCCTCGTCGTCGCCCTCGAAGCGCAGCACCAGTACCGGGGTGGTGTTGGAGGCGCGCACCAGTCCCCAGCCGTCGGGGAAATCCACACGCAGGCCGTCGATGGTCGACAGGCGGCCACCCACATACGGGTTGTCCGGCGACTGCGCTGCCGCCACCAGCATCGCCACCAGGGCGTGCGGCGTACCCTCGGACACCGGCACCTTCAGCTCCGGTGTGGCCACCATCTCCGGCAGTCCGGACAGCACCTCATCCGGGGTTTCCTCGCGCTGGGCCAGGATCTCCAGCAGGCGCGCGGCGGCGTACAGCCCGTCATCGAAGCCGAACCAGCGTTCCTTGAAGAAGAAGTGGCCGCTCATCTCGCCCGCCAGCTCGGCATCGGTCTCGCGCATCTTCGCCTTCATCAGCGAGTGCCCGGTCTTCCACATCAGCGGGCTGCCGCCGTTGCGCAGCACGTGGTCGGACAGCTTGCCCGTGCACTTCACGTCGTAGATCACCATCGCCCCGGGATTGCGCATCAGCACATCGGCGGCGAACAGCATCAGCAGGCGGTCGGCGTAGATGATCCTGCCCTCACCGGTGACCACGCCCAGGCGGTCGCCGTCACCGTCGAAGGCCACGCCGAGATCAGCGCCAAAGCGTTTGACCGTCTGTACGAGGTCCTGCAGGTTGTCCGGCTCGCTGGGGTCGGGATGATGATTGGGGAAGGTGCCATCAACATCGCAGTAAAGCGGAATCACCTCGGCACCGATCGCTTCCAGCAGCTGCGGGGCCAGCGCACCGGCAACCCCGTTGCCAGCGTCGGCCACCACCTTCAGCGGGCGGTCGAGCTGCACATCGTCGGCGATCCGCTGGATGTAATCGGCGCCGACATCGCGCTGCTGGTAGTCACCCGGTTCGGCCGCCTGCACAAGGCGACCCTCGACGATGCGCTGGTACAGGCCGGTGATGGCATCGCCGGACAGCGTTTCGCCGCCGATGACGACCTTGAAGCCGTTGTACTCGGGAGGATTGTGGCTGCCGGTCACCGCCACGCAGGTGCCGGTACGCAGGTGGAATGCGGCGTAATAGACGACCGGCGTGGGCGCCAGGCCGATGTCGATGACCGCGCAGCCGGCACGGCGCAGGCCTTCGGCCAGGCCGGCTGCCAGCTCGGGGCCGGACAGGCGCCCGTCACGGCCGATCACCACCTCGCGCAGGCCCTGTTCCAGCGCAGCGGTACCGATGGCCTGGCCGATCAGCGCGGCGGTCTTTGCCGTCAGTTCGCTGCCCACCACACCGCGGATGTCGTAGGCCCGGAAGATGCCCGCTGCCAGCGCTTCCGCCGGGACCGGCGGCGGAGGGGCCACTGTGGCGTCGGCGGCAGCTTCGGCGGCCTGTGGCGGCGCCATCTGCAGGCTCTCGCGCAGCGTCGGGCCCTCATCCACCTCGACGGCGGACGTGCGCCGCGGCAGCGGCAGGTGCTTCGGCAGGCGGTCGCGACCGACCAGCAGCAGCACGGCGATGAAGGCCAGCAGCAGCGCGACGATGCCGCTGGCCAGCGCGCCCAGACCGAGCGGGCCGGGTTCGACGTTGGGCACGGCCGCTGCCAGCCGCAGCGGGGTGCCGGCAATCGGCCTTGCCTGCGCCTCGGCGATCTGCGCCAGGCCGGAATCGCCCTGGGTGACCAGATCGTGCGTGCCCTGGCGCAGGCCGAGGAAACCACTGGCAGGTGCGCGGATCTGATCCAGCGGCGCGGTCAGGCGCAGCAGCGGCTGACGGACGTAGACCACCGCCGCCCCCAGACTGCCCAGTTGCACCGGCGCAGCCAGGCCGAGGCGGTTGCCTCCCCCATCGCGGACCACCCGCAGGCTCGGCCGGTCCTCGCCCAATGCCTGCTCCAGCAGGGCCAGGCGCGCATAGCCAAAGGTGGCCGGATCGGCGTAGGCAGCGGCCAGGTCGGCGCCCAGCACCTCCACCCGCTCCACGCCGGACCAGCTCTCGCGCAGGGCCAGCGCAGCGGCGGACGCATCGCCGGCCTGCAGCGCCTGCTGCAGGCGCTCGTTCTTCAACTGCTGCTGCAGCTGCTGCAACTGGCCACTGGCGGCCTGTTGCAGGCCCTGCACGGCCTGGTCACGCGCCTCTTCCAGCGCCTTGCCACCTGCCTCCTGGCGCCACTGCTGCACGGCGCTCCAGCCGAACCAGCCGGCCAGCAACACGAGCAGCACTGCCAGCAGCGGTGCGCTGCGCCCCAACGACCGTCCCTGCTGCCTTTCCCCGATGCCGCTCATCAATGTCCCCCGTCAACGCACCCCGGTATGGCCGAATCCACCCGTTCCCCGCACGCTGTCGGTGAAAGTATCCACCACCTGCAGGCTGACGCGGGCAATCGGAACCACCACCAGCTGCGCGATGCGGTCACCCGGCTCGATCGTGAAGGCCTCGCGGCCCCGGTTCCAGACGCTGATCAGCAGCGGACCCTGGTAGTCGGCGTCGATGAGGCCGGTGCCGTTGCCGAGGACGATGCCGTGGCGATGGCCCAGGCCCGAACGCGGCAGGATGACCGCGCACAGGTGCGGATCGGCAATGTGGATGGCCAGGCCACTGGGAACCAGCGCGGTATCGCCCGGCTGCAAAGTCAGCGCGGTGTCCAGCGCTGCGCGCAGGTCCATGCCGGCACTGGCCTCGGTGGCATACGCCGGCAGCGGCCAGCTGTCGCCGAAGCGCGGATCGAGCAGTTTGACCTGCAACGGTTGCGATGAAATCACCTGGGTCATGCCTGAAGTCTCCGCGCGATCAGCGCCAGCAGTTGTTCGGCCAGCTCGCGCTTGGAGGTCGCCGGGAATACCTGTTCGCCATCCTGCCAGAAGGCCGTGGCGGCGTTGTTGTCACTTTCGAAGCCACCGCCACTGATGCCGACCTGGTTGGCGATCACCAGATCCAGGCGTTTGTCGACCAGCTTGCCACGCGCGTACTTCTCCACGTCGTGGGTTTCGGCGGCGAAACCGACCACCAGCTTCAGCGACTGCGTCTGCGCGGCCACCTCGGCCAGGATGTCCGGGGTACGCACCAGTTCGATCACCAGTGACTGGCTGTCGGCGGTCTTCTTCAGCTTCTGCGGCGCCACCTGCCGTGGGGTGTAGTCGGACACGGCGGCGGCACCGATATAGATGTCGGCCGGCAGCGATGAGAGCACGGCGTCGCGCATCTGTGCGGCCGAGCGCACATCGACGCGCTGCACGCCGACCGGCGTCGGCAGCTGCACGGGACCACTGACCAGCACCACCTGCGCCCCCATCGTCGCCGCGGCCGCGGCCAGTGCGAAGCCCATCTTGCCGCTGCTGCGGTTGCCGACGTAGCGCACCGGGTCGATGTCCTCGTAGGTGGGTCCGGCGCTGATCAGCACACGCAGTCCCTGCAGCGCGCGGGTTGCCGAGGGCGCGGCAGGCGCCACGGCATTGCCGTTGGCCGCCAGCGCGGCAACGATGTCACCCGGCTCGGCCAGCCGCCCCGGGCCGGACTCACCCTCGGCCAACGGCCCGTCGACCGGTCCGATCACCTGCGCGCCCCGCTGGCGCAGCAGTGCGACGTTGGCCTGCGTGGCCGGATGCAGCCACATGCGATGGTTCATCGCCGGACACACGGTCAGCGGCGCGGTACTGGCCAGGCACAACGTGCTGACCAGGTCGTCGGCGTGACCATGGGCCAGCCGCGCCAGCAGGTCGGCGGTGCCCGGTGCGATCACGATGCGGTCGGCCCAGCGCGCCAGCTCGATGTGGCCCATGGCCTGTTCTGCGGCGCTGTCCCACAACGTAGTGCGGGTCGGCTGCCCGGACAGGGCCTGGAAACTGAGCGGGGTCACGAACTGCTGGGCGCCGGCAGTCATCGCCACCTGCACCAGCGCCCCGGCATCGCGCAGCCGCCGCACCAGTTCCAGGGCCTTGTAAGCCGCAATCCCGCCGCCGACACACAACAGCAGTTTCTGGCCTTCCAGCGCGCCGGCCGGCGCGGGGGATGCGTTGGGGGAGTCAGCCACCTGGAATTCCTGTGCAAACGAGGGCGCTAGCTTACCCGATGGTCGGTAATGTCCCGATGCACAGCGCACATAGCTGGCAGCTATCAGCAGATGGAACTTCCACTACCGCAGTTCCCGGGTTCACCCGCCGATGATTCGGAACTTTCCTATACCCGTGCCCTGGTCGGCTTTGCAGAATCGGTACTGGCCACCTCCGGTGCGCCGCTCCGCTTCCCCGAGGATCCCGCGTGCAACCGCGCATCATCATCGCCGACGACCATCCGGTTGTACTGCATGGCATCCGTATCGTGCTGGAGGCTCACCAGATGCAGGTGGCCGGCAGCGCGGCCGACGGTGCCCAGCTGCTCGACCTGCTGCAGCGTGAAACCTGCCATGCCGTCCTCACCGACCTGTCCATGCCCGGCGCCGGCCCCGACGGCCCTGCGCTGCTGGGCGCACTGCGCGAGCGTCATCCGGGCCTGCCGGTGGTGGTGCTGACCGGTGCCCGCCACCCGGGACTGCTGGACAGGCTGCTGCGCGAAGGCATCGATGGCCTGGTCGACAAGTGCGCCGGCTTCGCCGAACTGCCGATGGCGCTCGCGGCAGCCATGTCCGGCCAGGTCTTCGTCTCACAGCAGCTGCGTCATCACCTGCAGTCGCGCGACCTGCTGTTCCAGCGCACACCGGTCTCGCTCTCCGCGCGCGAGCAGGAAGTCCTGCAGCTGCTCGCCGAGGGCCTGAACATCAACGCCATCGCGGCCCGCTGCGGCCGCAGCCCGAAGACGATCAGCCGGCAGAAGGCCGAGGCCAAGCGCAAGCTGGGACTGCAGAGCAACCAGGAACTGTTCGACTACCTGAAGACCGTGCGCGATTGAGGCATCGGCTGACGGTCATCGGCGGCAAGCGCCGATGGGAGCGCCGGGCGCCGCTGGCGATGATGCAGGCATGCCCATCCATGACTGGCCTGAACAGGAACGTCCCCGCGAGAAGCTGCTGGCGCGGGGTCCCACCATGCTGTCCGACGCGGAGTTGCTGGCGCTGTTCCTCGGCTCCGGGGTCGGCGGCCGCGATGCCGTGCAGACCGCACGCGACCTGCTGCACGCGCACGGTCCGCTGCGGGTACTGCTGGACCGGCCTGCCGGCGAGCTGGCACGGCTGCCCGGGCTGGGGCCGGCCCGCAGCTGCACCCTGGCCGCCGGCCTGGAACTGGCCCACCGGTACCTGGCCGCCGAACTGCAGCACGGCGAAGCAGTTGGCGACATCCCGGGGCGGTGGGGCGCTACCTGCAGCACCGTCTGCGCGGGCAGGCCCGCGAACTGTTCCTGGTGCTGTTCCTGGACAACCGCCACCGGCTGATCGCGTGCGAGGAACTGTTTGCCGGAACCCTCACCGCAGCGGCGGTCTATCCACGGGAGGTCGTGCGGCGCGCCCTGCAGCTCAATGCCGCCGCCGTGATCATCAGCCACAACCACCCGTCCGGCGACCCGGAGCCATCGCCGGCCGACGCGCGCATCACCGAGGAGCTGCAGCAGGCCCTGGCCCTGGTCGACATCCGCCTGCTCGACCATTTCGTAGTGGGCGAAGGCCGCCCTGTTTCGTTTGCTGAACGTGGCCTGCTGGGCCAGCGCCAGGCCCGCCTGTTCGGCTGAGCCCCGGCCCCCCGGCCGCCCCGGGGGGACCGCACAGGCAGGCAACGGTCAGCGTGGCCGCCGGCATCTGCGCTAAAATGGGCGATTCCGCCGCTCATTCTCACAGCAGGCCTCGTGAAAAATCTCCTCCGCGCCCTGATCAGCCAAGGCATCGAAGCCTTGCGCGCCAATGGCACCCTGCCCGCCGACTCCCTGCCGCCGGACTTCGTGGTCGAGCGCCCGAAGACCCGTGACCATGGCGACTTCGCCACCAACGCCGCGATGCTGCTGGCCAAGGCCGCGCGCAGCAACCCGCGCGCGCTGGCGCAGGCACTGGTCGAGGCGCTGCCGCGCAGCGAGGACGTCAGCAAGGTCGAGATCGCCGGACCCGGCTTCATCAACTTCCACCTGGCTCCGGCCGCGTACCAGCGCGAAGCCGCCTCGGTCATCAAGGAAGGCCACGACTACGGGCGCAACCTGTCCGGCAACGGCCGCACGGTGGGCGTGGAGTATGTGTCGGCCAACCCGACCGGTCCGCTGCACGTCGGCCATGGCCGCGCTGCGGCGATCGGCGACTGCGTGGCCCGCGTGCTCGACGCCAACGGCTGGAACGCCAAGCGTGAGTTCTATTACAACGACGCCGGCGTGCAGATCGAGAACCTGGCGCTGTCGGTGCAGGCCCGCGTCCAGGGCATCGCCCCCGACCAGGAGGGCTGGCCGGAAGGCGGCTACCGCGGCGAGTACATCGCCGATGTCGCGCGAGCCTACATGGCCGGCGCCAGCGTCGACCTGGAAGGCACCCTCGTGGTCGGCGCCAAGGATCCGCACGACATGCAGGCGATCCGCCGCTTCGCGGTGGCCTACCTGCGCAACGAGCAGAACCTGGACCTGGCCGCGTTCGGCGTCGATTTCGACATCTACTTCCTGGAAAGCTCGCTGTACGCCGATGGCAAGGTCGCGGAAACCGTGGCCAAGCTGCAGGCGTCCGGCCACACCTACGAGGAAGGCGGCGCACTGTGGCTGCGCAGCACCGACTTCGGTGACGACAAGGACCGCGTGATGCGCAAGTCCGACGGCACCTTCACCTACTTCGTGCCGGACGTGGCCTACCACCTGTCCAAATGGCAGCGCGGCTACGAGCGCGCGATCACCGAGCTGGGCGCCGACCACCACGGGTCGCTGGCGCGCGTGCGTGCAGGCCTGCAGGCGCTGGAAGTGGGCATCCCGCAGGGCTGGCCCGAGTATGTGCTGCATCAGATGGTCACCGTCATGCGCGGCGGCGAGGAAGTGAAGCTGTCCAAGCGTGCCGGCAGCTACTTCACCTTGCGCGACCTGATCGAAGAAGCTGGACGCGATGCGACCCGCTGGTTCCTGATCGCGCGCAAGCCCGATTCGCAGCTGACCTTCGACATCGATCTGGCCCGCCAGCAGAGCAACGACAACCCGGTGTTCTACGTGCAGTACGCGCATGCCCGCGTGTGCAGCCTGCTCCGCCAGGCGCAGGAGAAGGGCCTGGCCTATGACCAGGGCAGTGGCCTGGGTCAGCTCGTGCGCCTGGCCGATGACGCCTCGCTGCTGCTGATGAACGAGATCTCGCGCTATCCGGAAGTGGTCGAAGCCGCCGGCGTGGCGCTGGAGCCGCATCTGGTGGCGCAGTACCTGCGTGAATTGGCGCATGCCTTCCACACGTGGTATCACGGGACACCGGTGCTGGTGGACGACGCCGACGATCGCAACGCCAAGCTGACGCTGGCCTGCGCGGCGCGTCAGGTGCTGGCCAATGGCCTCGACCTCCTGGGCGTGAGCGCCCCGGAAAAAATGTAAGCATCAGGAGACGCAGTACACATGGCAGCACGACGCGGCAAAAACCAGGCACGACGCAACAGCAGCAGCCAGGGCACCCCGGGATGGGTGTGGCTGGTCGCCGGTGTGGCCATCGCCGCCGTGGTGTTCCTGGCGGCGCCGAATCTGTTCAAGGGCGAGGGCGATGGCTTCCTGCGCGCCGGTCCGCAGCCGAACCCGAACGCGCAGCCGGCGCCGGTCGCCGATGCCGACAGCGATGTCGGCACGCAGCCGGCCGCACAACCGGCCACGCCGAAACCGGCCGAAGCCGAGAAGCCGGCGGCGACCCAGTACGACTTCTACACCCTGCTGCCAGGCAAGGAAGTGGAGATGTCCGATGCCGAACTGGCTGCCAGCACCCGCGCCGAGGAACAGCGCCGGGCCAAGGCCGAAGCGCAGCGCGCGCAGGCGGCGCTGGAAGGCAAACCGGTCCCCGCAACGCCGGCACCGACCGCAACGGCCAGTGTCGCCAGCACGGCACCGGTGACCGCGACCAGCCGTCCGCTGCCTGCCCCGCTGAGCGAACGCCCGGCAACGGCTGCACCGGCCACGACCAGTCCGGCGGCGACCAGCACGGCATCGACCGCGCAGGCCGCCCGCGTGGACGCGCCGCCGGCCGCCGCTGCAGCACCGGCCGTGGCCGGCGACAACGCGCGCTACATCCTGCAGGCAGGTGCGTTCGGCGCCTCCGGCGACGCCGAGGCCACCAAGGCCAAGCTGGCGATGATGGGCCTGGCGGCACGGGTGGAGTCGGCGCAGATCAATGGCAAGACCGTGTACCGCGTGCGCATGGGGCCCTACGGCAGCGCCGGTGAGCTGTCCGAAGCCAAGCAGAAGCTGGATGGCACCGGCCTGCAGGCGATGGCGATCAAGGCACAGTGATCGTTCGGGTCTGAACGGAAGAAGCCGGGCATTGCCCGGCTTTCTTTTTTTGGGCCCCGCAGGGCCGACCCACGCCGGGCGGCCCTGAAGGCACGCAGGTCAGCCCTCGCGCGCGACCTGGAAGCCGGCGAACGACTGGCTGACCGGCATCAGTTCCAAGCGGTTGATGTTCAGATGCGGCGGCAGGCTGGCAACCCAGAAGATCTGCTCGGCGATGTCCTCGGCGGTCATCGGGTTGGCGCCGGAATACAGCTTGTCCGACGCGGCCTGGTCACCGTGGGTACGCACCACCGTGAACTCGGTCTCGGCCATGCCCGGCTCGATGGTGGTCACACGCACGCCCGTACCGTGCAGGTCCGAACGCAGGCCCAGCGAGAACTGGCTGACGAACGCCTTGGTACCGCCATACGCGTTGCCGCCCGGGTACGGGTAGACACCGGCAACCGACGAGATGTTGATGATCGCACCCCTGCGTTCGACCAGCTGCGGCAGCAGGCGGTGGGTCAACGTCACCAGGGCGGTGATGTTGGTATCGATCATCGTCGTCCAGTCCTGCAGGCGGGCGCTCTGCGCCGGAGCGGTGCCCTGCGCGAGACCGGCGTTGTTGACCAGCAGGTCGATCTCACCGAATGCGGGGGGCAGCGCCAGCAGCGCCGCTTCCATTGCGATCGGATCGCGGACATCAAACGCCGCTGCGTGCACCACGTCCTTGCCATAGCGCTCGACCAGCGGTTGCAGGCGGTCGCTGCGACGGCCGGTGGCGATCACCTTCCAGCCTGCCTGGGCGAAGCGATGGACGGCGGCGGCGCCAAACCCGGACGTGGCGCCGGTAATCAGGACGGTGCGGGACATCAGGCAACTCCGTGGAGGAACGAGACCCCCATTCTGGCACCGTCGGCCGGACCCTGCCTTGCCTGATCGGTCTTCGCGCCGGGCACACTCAGCGCAGGCGGAACACGCGGGCCTTCGGCAGATCCTCGTCGACCTGCAGGAACCAGCGGCCGGCGATGCCCGGGGTCACTTCGATCTGCGGCGCCTGGAGGGCCCTGCGCAGCTTCATCTGTCCCTTCATCACCTGCCATTGCTGTCCGTTGTCGAGGGTGAACACCGTGCCGGGGGCCCAACCGGCCACCTCCCCCACCACGCGTGCGCTGAACGGGCCTTCTTCCAGCCCCAGGTGCATGGCTGCCGGCGCCGGAACATTCGCAGGCAGCGGCGCGCCGGCGGGGGCGGCCGTGGCCGCGGAAATGGCAGGCGACGCGGCCTCTGCCTGGCGCAGCACGCGGTTCAACGCCTGCAGCTGGGCCGGGCTCAGCCCCACTTCGGCCAGCTGGGCCGCAGTGAGCCGCTGTTCGACCGGAACAAAACGGTCCTGGGCATGGGCGGCAACACTGCTGGCCGCCAGCAGGAGGAGAACGAGGTACCGGCGCATCGGACGAGGTCTCTACGGAACAGCGCTCACGATGCTTCAATCCGGTGACAATCCGGTGACAACGGCCGGACCGCTACAATGGGCCATGATCAACAATGATGTACTGCGCAGCGTGCGCTACTCCCTGGACCTGGGCGACCATCACGTGGTGGCCCTGTGCCAGCTGGCCGACCCGACCTTCACGGTGGATCTCGAGCAGGCCAGGGCCTGGCTGCGGCGCGAGGATGAAGCCGGCTTCGTGCCGATGGACGACAGTGCGCTGGCGCACTTCCTGGATGGCCTGATCGTGCACCTGCGCGGCCGCGACGAGAGCCAGCCGCAGCGCGCCGTGGAAACCCGCATCGACAACAACCTCGTGCTGAAGAAGCTGCGCGTGGCGTTCCAGCTGCGCGACGTCGATCTGATGGACATCTTCGCCAGCGCCGGCTTCAAGGTATCCAAGTCCGAGATCGGGGCGCTGTTCCGCCAACCCGGGCATGCCAACTACCGACGTTGCCTGGATCAGATGCTGCGCAACTTCCTCAAGGGCCTGAGCCAGCGCCTGCGCGGTTGAGCCGCGCGGTACCGGCCCATGGGTGGCCGATACCGTCGTGGCGGCGCCGGCCCGCTAGAAGCTGCCCTGCAGCGCCAGTTCCCAGCGCCCGCCTGCGTTGCCCGGGAACAGGCGTCTGGCCGCGGTATCGGTGTCATGCACGGTGGCCCGCACTTCCCACGCCGGAGCCAACGTGGCGATGGCGCTGAGCTGCCCGTGCAGGTAATCCGGCCCCTGCGCGGCCGTCAGCCAGTAGTGGCCCACGGCCGCTTCAAGCCGGATGCGCTCGTGCAGCGGCAGGCGCACGCCCAACTGTGCGTAGCTACCGCGATGGCCACCGCCCAGGGCATCGCTGGAATGCGCGACCTGCAGCCAGGTCCGCTGCTTCCAGCCCACCGTGGCAGCGAACTCTGTCCAGTCCAGCGCGCGGGCTGTCCCCGGATACACATAGCGGGTCAGGTTGGCGTCCAGCGTCCAGTCCGCGGCCGGTGTGCCGGACCAGCCGGCCACCAGATCGAACTCGCTGCGTGCGCCGTTGTCCGGCTTGAACGATACGTTCGAGCCCCACGCGCTGGCATACCACCCGGACGCAAGCGAGAACTTCGCTCCGGCCTGCACCGCCGGGTCGCCGTCACTCTGCGAACTGCCGCGCCAGACGTAGTCACTGGTCAACGTGGCGTTGCCGCTCACCTGTGCCTGTGCGGTGCCGACGCCCAGCAGCCCCGCCAACGCCGCGGCCACCGCCGCGATCATCCCCTTGCTGTTCACTGCACATCATTCCTCATCCAATGGCGGCTCAACCGCCGGGACGGCAGTGTCGATGGCCGGGCCGTAACGGTTCGATGGCGTTGCGGTGGCCGGGGCGCAAAATCAGCGTAAAACCGCTTGGCAGTGGCGCGGTATGATGGCCGCCTGTTTCCAGGAAACCACCCATGGACGCCATCCTGACGCCGGTATCGATCGGCGAGCTGATCGACAAGATCACCATTCTCGAGATCAAGGCCGAACGCATCGGCGATGCCACCAAGCTGGCCAATGTGCGCACCGAGCTGGACGGCCTGCTGCCGTTGCTGCAGCAGCAGCTGCAGGCACAGCCGGCACTTGCCGCGCTGAAGCAGCAACTGAAGGCCATCAACGAGCGCATGTGGGACATCCAGGACCAGCTGCGCGACAAGGAAGCGGCACAGGTGTTCGATGATGCCTTCGTCCAGCTGGCGCGCGGCGTGTACGGTACCAATGGCGAGCGCGTGCAGGTCAAGAACGAGATCAACCGCGTTGCGGGGTCGGCACTGGTCGAAGAGAAGCAGTACCAGGGGGAATAAGCCCGGGTTTCAGCCGCATTCGAGCAGGTGGCGGATGCGGAACAGCTCGCCGTCGCTGCGGATGCCGAGCTTCTGGTAGGCGGCTTTTTTCTGCGAGCTGACCGTGCTTGCGGAACGGCCGAAGCGCTGCGCGACTTCGCCGGTGCTGCAGCCTTCCAGCACCAGGCGCAGCACCTCGCGCTCGCGGCGGCTGAGCGGCATCAATGAGGGCATGCGGCGCGCCCGCGAGCGGCTCAACTGCGGGCGCAGTTCCGGCGGCACGAACCGCCCACCCCGGGCCACCACCTCCACAGCCCGCAGCAGCACGCGCGGTGCGGTCGCCTTGGACAGGAAGCCGCGCGCGCCGGCCTGCATGGCCGTCACCACCGTGCTGGCGTTGCAATGGGCTGAAAGCACCAGCACCGGCAACGACGGCCACTGCTGCGACAGCGTGCGCAGCAGTTGCAGGCCAACCCCTTGGTCACCCAGCGGAAGGGCATCGATCACCAGCAGATCGACACAACCGGGCTGCTGATGCAGCAGCGACAGCAGGTCGGCTTCATTGGCGAAGCTGCCACGGACCTGCAGACCGCTGTGCTCACATAACAACACTTCCAGGCCCAGCCGCAGCACCGGATGCGGATCCAGCAGTGCCAGGCGGCGCAGCTTCCCGGTATGCGGGGTGGCGGGGGCGGGCGGCATCAGTCGGATCCGGCGGAAGTGGATGCCCACCGTAGGTCGCGCCCTGCAACGGCGGAATCCAATTCGTTGCAATGCAGCATCGACTGCGCAGCCGCAGTCAGATTTCATTTCGGTTGGGTGGAACGCAACAGGCCCGGCAGATGCCGGGCCTGTCGATGCACGCAGGGCGCAGAGCGCCTGCAGCGATTACCAGCTGAAGCGCGGGCCGACGGTGTATTCCTTGTCACCGTCGCGGTTCATCTTGAGCTCGCCGTTCAGGCCCCAGTTCTGGTTCAGCTTCACCTGACCACCCAGGCGGCCGTACCACTCGCCTTCCGGATTGATGCCGCGCTTCTTCGAGAAGTCTTCGTAACCAACCATGCCGTAGACTTCGGCGTGGGCACCGAACGCGGTGCGGATGCCGGCTTCAGCGCTGTAGCCGTTGAAATCCAGGCCATGCTCCAGGTCACGCTTCTGGTACGCCACGCGGGCCACGAAGTCGGTCGACGGTGCGATTTCCTGGTTGTAGCCGACGCCGACCTTCCACTGGTCCAGCTTGAGATTGGTGTGGTCGATTTCCTGGCGGCTGTAGTCACCGAAGGCGTGGAAGTTCGGCAGGAAGCCGTAGGAACCCTTCACGCCCCAGCCGTCGGCCTTGAACGCGTCGATGTCGGTCTTGGCGTAGTTGGCTTCAGCATAGTTGTAGGACAGGTTCTCGGCAGCCGAGGCGGAGAACGGCAGGGCAGCAGCCAGCGCCAGGGCAATCAGCGAATTCTTCATGGGGGTACACCTTTACTTTCTTATGGTGAGCAGCAGCGCGGAAGCGCCGTCGCATCGGGAATGTAAATTCTCCGTTATTCGCCACAACGCACCCTGAAAACAGCAACCTTCGCATTGCTGAATTTTCTGGCTTGATTCAGGCGGTCTCTGGCATACGCGCGGCGCGCGGGTACGTCCTGAATGCTTCGATCGCGGCCGTGTCGATCTGCGGCGCCCTGGTTCGTCGAACAGAAGAAGGCCGCACATGCAGTGCGGTCCATCACGGAGGCAGGCAATGAGTTACATCGATGGTTTCGTTCTGGCGGTTCCCACCGCCAACAAGGAAAAGTTCCTCGCCCATGCGCGAAGCGGCGACGTGGTCTTCATCGAGTACGGGGCGCTGCGCGTGGTCGAGTGCTGGGGCGATGACGTGCCGCATGGCAAGACGACGGATTTCTTCGGCGCAGTGAAAGCGACACCGGAAGAGACGGTGGTGTTTTCCTGGATCGAGTGGCCTGACAAGGCCACCCGTGATGCGGGCATGCAGAAGATGATGGAAGACCCGCGCCTTGACCCCGCTAAGAACCCGATGCCGTTCGACGGTGCGCGGATGATCTATGGCGGTTTCACACCCATCTACGAACTGACCCGCTGACGCCTTCGCGGCGCTCAGCGCGTACCTGCGTCGTCTTCTCCGGCAGTGCCGGCGCCCAGGGCGGCGCCGGCCCCCAGGCCGAGCCCGCCCATGCCGGCGCCCATGCCCATTCCGCCGCCGCCCGCACGGCCGCCCTTGCCTTCGCCTTCAGGGCGGCCTTTGCCGCCCCCGCTGCCGCTTGCGGGCCGGGTCGGGCCCTGCCGTGGAATCTGCAGATCGGCCGGGATCGGCGCCAGATCCAAGGCTTCGCGGACAAAATCGCGCAGCGACACCACCAGCTCATGCGTGTGCACCGGTCGTCCCTGCGCCAGCTCATCGGCGGCGCGCGCGGCCAGCCGCACCTGCTCATCGGTACCCAGCAGCAGGATGTCCGACAAGGCCGCTTCGACGGCATCGCGGATGCGCCTCGCGCGATCCGAGCCGGGTTCGACGATGCCCTGCTCATGGGCGCGCTGGCGCAGGTCGCGCAGATGGCTGGGGTCGACCCCCAGCTCACCGGTGAACGAACCGCCCAGGGTCTTGTAGGCGGCCATCAGCGTGCGCAGCCGTTCGTTGATTTGCCGGTTCTCGCGCTCGCGGCGCTGCTGCAGGGTCTGCATCACCAGCAGGCGGATACCCACGCCCAGCAGCGTTATCAGCACCAGGCCGGCCAACGTGGAAAGCACACCCTGCCAGGAACTGAAATCGATGCCGCGCATGATGGGAACTCCAGCGGAGGGACTTCATCTTGCCCCAGGACGACCCCGCAGGCTTCATGCCGGGCCGTTGTACCGCCCCATGAACGCAGAAGGCCCCACCACCCGGCAGGGCGGAGGGGCCTTCGCCGCTCGCGCGATTACTTGCGCTTGGCGGCCTTGCGCACGGCCTTCTTCGCCGGGGCCTTCTTGGCAGCGGCCTTCTTCAGCGGTGCAGCCTTGCGGGCGACAGCCTTCTTGGTGGTCGCTGCCTTCTTGGCAACCGTCTTGCGGGTGGCAGCGGCCTTCTTGCCGACAACCTTCTTGGCGGCAGCCGTCTTCTTGGTGGCGACCTTGCGGGTAGCGGCAACCTTCTTGCCGACAACCTTCTTCGCGGCCACGGTCTTCTTGCCAGCCACCTTCTTGGCGGCGACCGTCTTCTTGGCCACGGCCTTCTTGGCGGTGGCCACCTTCTTGCCGACAACCTTCTTCGCGGCGGCGGCCTTCTTGGCAACCGTCTTCTTGGTGGCGGCTGCCTTCTTGGTCGCAGCCTTCTTCACCGTGGCGACCTTCTTGCCGGCAACCTTGGTGGCGGCCTTCGTGGTCTTCTTGGCAGCAGCAGCCTTCTTGGCGACAGTCTTGCCGGCAGCGGCCTTCTTCTTGGCCACTTCCTTCTTCAGGGCAGCGGCTTCGGCCTTGGCATTCTTCTTGGCGGCTTCCAGCTTCTGCTTGGCCTTGGCGACCGTCTTGCCGACCGACTTGGCGGCCTTCTCGGCCTTCTTGGCAACGGTCTTCTCGACCTTGGCCACGGCCTTCTTGGCCTTGGCGACGCGGGTGGTGGCGGCCTTGCGGGCGCGCTTGACGGTCTTCTTGACCGACTTCACTGCGTCTTCAGCGGCGTGGGCGATGGTCTCGCCGACGTTGGTGGCGGTTTCTTTCGCGTTCTCGACGGCGTCGGTCACGACCGACACACCATTACCGTTGCTCATGTTGCCCTCCTGGGGGCGTGGATTGTCAAAACGGGGCGATGCTATACCGACAATGACGATCGTGGAACGGGTGGTACGCCTGCAATCGCGTCTGCTGCGACGATAGTAGTGTAGGGGGAGGCTGGTGCTGCTACCGTCGATCCGCAGCAAACCCCTTTTTTTCAGCGCTGCGCCATCGGATTGAGGTGCACGTCGCGGCGACGGGCTGCCTGCACGCCCCTTGCCGGAACCTGCACGCGCGACGTGCCATCGCGCACCTTGGATCGGCAGAACTGCGCAAGTATCAGAGGGTGTCCTGGCCACGCCGGCGGACACACCCTATCGGTGTAGCGCCGATGGCCGACCGCACCGCAGGCGGGTCAGCCGTCGTCGGGCGCCGCATCGACGAGGGTCTCTTTCATCGCGCATTTATCCACGCCGCGGCAGATTCATTCAGCTTGTTTTACCGTATGGGCCAACGGCCCCCATCCCACGCCTGCGAACCGACTCCCATGCGACCGCTACCTACCCTTCTCACGCTCGCAATCGCCGCCGCCTTCGGTGGATTCGTCGCCACCGGCATCAACGCCCACCTGGACAACCGCGCCGACGCCGCGCCCTTGCCGGCTGCCCTTCCGGCCACCGCCGCATTGCCGGCTTCGGTCGCCGGCCAGCCGGTGCCTTCGCTGGCACCGATGCTGGAAAAGACCATGCCCGCCGTGGTCAGCGTCAACACCAAGCAGGTGGTACGGGTACGCAACCCCTTCTTCAACGACCCGTTCTTCCGCCGCCTGTTCCCGGACATCCCGCAGGAACGGATCAACGAATCGCTGGGTTCGGGCGTCATCATCGACGCGAAGGAAGGCCTGGTGCTGACCAACCACCACGTCATCGAGAACGCCGATGACGTGCAGGTGACGCTCGCTGACGGGCGCACGGTCAAGGCGGAATTCCTCGGTTCGGACCGCGACACCGACATCGCCCTGATCCGCATCCCGGCGCAGAACCTCACCGAGATCAAGCTCGGCAACAGCGACCAGCTGCGGGTCGGCGACTTCGTGGTGGCGATCGGCAATCCGTTCGGCTTCAGCCAGACGGTGACCTCGGGCATCGTCTCGGCGGTCGGCCGCAGTGGCATCCGTGGGCTGGGCTACCAGAACTTCATCCAGACCGACGCCTCGATCAACCCGGGCAACTCCGGAGGTGCGCTGGTCGATCTGCAGGGCCAGCTGGTCGGCATCAACACCGCCAGCTTCAACCCGCAGGGCAGCATGGCCGGCAACATCGGCCTGGGCCTGGCCATTCCCACCAACCTGGCGCGCAGCGTGGTCGACCAGCTGGTCAAGCATGGCGTGGTGGTGCGCGGCACCCTGGGCGTGGAAAGCCAGAACCTGAGCGCGCAGATCGCCCAGGGCCTGGGCCTGGGCGAAACCCGCGGCGCGCTGATCACCCGGGTACTGGCCGGTTCGGCCGGTGCGGCGGCCGGGCTGAAGCCGGGCGACGTGGTGGTTGCCGCCAACGGTCAGCGCGTGGACAGCGCCGAAGCCCTGCACAACGTGGAGGGCCTGGCAGCGGTAGGCAGCGTACTGGCGCTGGACGTGCGCCGCGAAGGCAAGCCGCTGCAGATCCGGGCGACGCTGAAGGAGCAGGCGCGCGCCGCCAGCGGCGACAGCCTGGACCCGCGCCTGGGCGGCGCGACCTTCGTCGACCTGCCCGAATCGCTGCGCCAGTCCGGCGTACGCGGGGTGCTGGTCAGCGAGGTCAAGCGCGGCAGCCGCGCAGCCAGCAACGGGCTCCAGCAGGGCGACATCATCACCGATGCCACGGTGGGTGAATTCGCCGACCTGGCCAGCTGGCGCGCCAATTTCCAGCAGCGGCCACCGACCCTGGTGCTGCGCATCCTGCGCAACAACGGCCAGCAGCAGGGCCAGTTGGTGATGCGCTGATCGCTCCGCCGTAACACCCCCTATACCCGGCCAGTGCTATTGCTGTACGTCCCTGTCGGCTGAAGCCGATCGTCCGTTCCCCCATCGCAACAGGAGTGATTCGATGAGCCCCACCAATACCGAGAACCTGAAGGAACACCTGGGTGAAGCCGGTTCCCACCTCAAGCAGGCCGCCAGTGCTGCCGGCGGTGCGATCAAGGGCGCGACCGGCGCTGCAACCGACGAACTGCGCATCGGCAAGGCCAACGTCAAGGCCGAGCTGTCCGACACGGCGCTGTCCGGCCTGGCTGCGGCTGAATTCGGCGGCGCTGCCGCCAAGGAACAGGTCGATGCACTGATGGACAAGGGCAAGGATCTGATCGACAGCGCCGCTGAACTGATCCGTGAACGTCCCTTGGCATCGTTCGGTGTTGCCTTCGCCACTGGCTGGATCATCGCCAAGCTGGCTCGCGGCAGCAGCGACAAGTAAGTCCACGGCGTGAGCGAAGACAACACGCAACGCCCCGATCCGGCGGCCACCCCGCCGCTGGACGAGAGCATCCGCCAGGTCGGCGCGGCCGGTCGCGCCGCCGCCGATTCGGCCAAGCACACGCTGCGCTCGCTGCGTCGCCTGGCCTCGTCGGATTTCGCGCTCGCCCGCAGTGCGTTCGGCCGGGCCCTGGCCTGGGCGGGCGTGGCGATCGTGTTCGGGGCCTCGGCCTGGCTGCTGATGGCCGCCACGCTCATCGCCCTGCTGCAGAGCTGGGGTCTGAGTTGGCTGCAGGCGCTTCTGATCACCTCGCTGATCAGCCTCGCGGTAACCGGCTATGCGATCTGGCGGGTGTCCTACTTCTTCCACCACACCGGCATGCACGCTACCCGGCGCCAGCTGTCGCGCCTTGGCCTGTTCGACGAGCCCAGCGAAGACGATCCCGATGCCGGCGTACAGATTCCGGAGGGCAAGCCATGAAGTTCGGCGCATTGCAGCGGCGGGTGAAACGTTGCGAACAGGTAGTGGCCGTGCGCATGGGTGAAACCCAGGACAACTGGACCGTGCTCAGCGAGGTCTGGCGCAGGGGCTGGTCTCCCCTGCGCATCGTGGTGGTCGGCCTGGCCGGTGGCTTCGTGGCCGGCAAGCTGGAAGTGCCGGGCAAAGTGAACGGTGCGCGCTGGCTGCAGATGATCGGCTCGGTCTCCAGCCTGGTGGCCAGCGGCCAGGCAGCACTGGCTGCCGCCGTGGCAGCCTACGCCGCCGACACCGCAGATGATGCGGCCGACACTGCCGAAGCCGCCGCCGACCCGGTCGCTCCCGCTGCCGCGGCACCCGCTTCCGCGCCACCTGCCGAGCCTGAGGCGCGCGAACCGCGGCCTGCCGAAGCGGCCACCGAACTGTCCGAACGTTGACGAACAGCATCCGCCGCGTTGACCGCGGCGGACGGATAATAGGCTCCCCTTCCCGGTCGGTACGTCGATGAGCGAGTCCCTCCTGTCCCCGTCACCGGCCGAACCCGCACCGTCTGCTGCCGCCCTTCCGCCGCCCACCCGCCCGCGCGGGCCGATGTCGCTGGTGGTGCTGGCAACGCTGGCGGTGGCCTACACGCTGTGGGCCGCACAGGACATCATCCTGCCGGTACTGCTGGCGATGTTCTTCGCGCTGGTCGGCAACCCGATCCTGCGCCTGCTGCAGAAGCTGTGGATTCCGCGGGCGCTGGGAGCGCTGCTGGTTCTCGGTGCCGGCCTGGGCGTGACCAGCTCGCTGGCCGTGCAGCTGATCGGCCCGGCGATGGAATGGGCGCAGGAAGCGCCACAACAGCTGCGCAAGGTCGCCCGGCAGGTACAGGATCTGACCAAGCCGGTGCAGCAGGCCAATCTGGCGGCCGAGAACTTCGCCCGCGTTGCCGGCGGCGACAGCAATCGCAAGGTGCAGGTGATCCGCACCCAGCTGGACGATCCCTATCGCATGCTGACCCGCGCACCCCGGCTGGCCGCCTCGGTACTGGCCGTGGTCCTGCTAACGCTGTTCTTCATGATCTATGGGCAAAGCCTGCAGCGCGCGGCGATCGCATTGTTCCCGAACCGCCAGCAACAGCGCTTCACCAGCGACATCCTGCGCTCGATCGAGCGCGAGGTGTCGCGCTATGTGCTGACCATCAGCGTGATCAACACGCTGGTCGGCCTGGTTTTCGCGGGCGTGCTGATGCTGCTGGGGATCGGCCTGCAGGAAGCGCTGCTGTGGGGGACGGTGGCGGCACTGCTGAACTTCGCGCCCTATGTGGGCCCGTTGATCGGAGTAGCGCTGATGCTGCTGATGGGCTTCGTCGAATTCCGCGACCCGCTGCAGGCACTGCTGCCCGCCGCGGCGTATCTGGGCCTGCATACCCTGGAGGGCCAGCTGGTGACCCCGATCGTGCTGGGCCGGCGCATGAAGCTCTCGCCGCTGGTCCTGATCCTGGCACTGATGGTGTTCGGCTGGGCCTGGGGCATGATCGGGCTGCTGCTGGCGGTGCCGCTGCTGGTCTGCATCAAGCTGGTGCTGGCCCGGCTGGACGGCATGCAGGGCTGGGCGCGCCTGCTGGAATGAAAGCGCGCGCGGGCAGGCGTAGAATGACCGGGTGAATTTCCCCGTCCTTGCCATCACCCTCGACCTCGACGACACGCTGTGGCCGTTCGCACCGATCGGCGCCCGCATCGACCAGGTGCTGCACGACTGGATGCGTGAACACAGCCCGGCCACCGCCGCGATGTATCCGCTGGCGGCGATGCGCGAACTGCGCGAGCGCTCGTTCCGCGACAACCCGCATCTGCATCATGACCTGAGCGCGCTGCGCCGGCTGACGCTGCGTGAGGCGCTGCAGAACAGCGGCGCCAGCCTGGACCTGCTGGAGCCGGCCTACGAAGCGTTCTATGCCGCGCGCAACCAGGTGGAGTGCTATCCCGATGCCCTCGATGCCCTGGCGCGTATCGCCGCGCGGGTACCGGTGGCCGCGCTGAGCAATGGCAATGCGGACCTGCAGCGGATCGGGCTGGCCCATCATTTCGCCTTCCAGCTGGGTGCGCGCGAACATGGCGCGGCGAAGCCGGAGGCGAGCATTTTCCATGCCGCGTGTGCCCGGCTGGGCGTGGCCCCGGCGCAGGTGCTGCATGTCGGTGACCACATCGAGATGGACGTGGCCGGCGCCATCGCCGCCGGCCTGCGCGGCTGCTGGATCAACCGCGACGCCGCCACCTGGACCCATCCGCAGCTGCAGCCCGACCTGCAGTTCGACACCCTCACCGGCCTGGCCGACTGGTTGGACGCCAACCTCGGCGCCACCGCACCCCGGAGCAATTGACGCATGAGCGAGATCACGGGCTTCACCGCCGACACTTCTGCCGCACTGCCGCTGTACGTGCTGGATCGCGAGCAGTTCGCCCGCTGGAACGCCGGACAGCCCGCCGCCACGCAGGCCTGGCTGGCCTCGCAGGGCTTCACTGCCGGCTCGCACAGCATCGCCCTGCTGCCCGGCAGCGAGGGTCTGGCCGGTGCGGTGATGGGCGTGGGCGATCGCGGCGATGCCTACAGCTATGCGCACGCGCCGCACGCCCTGCCCGAAGGCAGCGTGTGGCAGCTCGCCAGTGAGCTGCCGGCCAGCGAGCAGGCACTGCTGCAGCTGGGCTGGGGCCTGGGCAGCTATCGCTTCGACCGCTACCGCAAGCGCAACCGGCACCCGGCGCAGCTGGTTGCCGCACCGACCGGGGAAGTGGCGGATCTGATCGCCGCCAGCCTGCGCGTGCGCGACTGGGTCAACACGCCCACCGAAGACATGGGTCCGCAGCAGCTGGAAGAGGCCGCACGCACGCTGGCAGCGGCGCACGGCGCCGAGGTCGAAGCGATCACCGGTGATGCGCTGCTGGCGCAGAATTTCCCGGCCATCCATGCCGTCGGCCGCGCATCGCATCGCGCGCCGCGCCTGGTCGTGCTGCGCTGGGGCAAGGCGACGGATCCGGCGCTGGTGCTGGTCGGCAAGGGCGTGTGCTTCGATACCGGTGGGCTGGACATCAAGCCGGCCGATGGCATGCGCAACATGAAGAAGGACATGGGCGGCGCCGCGCACGCGCTGGCCCTGGCAGGACTGGTGATGGCCCAGCAGCTGCCGGTGCGCCTGACCTTGCTGGTGCCGGCGGTGGAGAACGCGATCGGCCCGGATGCGTTCCGTCCGGGCGAAGTCATCGCCACCCGCAAGGGCCTGAGCGTGGAGATCGACAACACCGACGCCGAAGGCCGTGTGATCCTGTGCGACGCGTTGACCTTCGCCGCTGAGCAGAAGCCGGACCTGGTTCTGGACTTCGCGACCCTGACCGGCGCTGCGCGCATCGCGCTGGGCCCGGACCTGCCGGCACTTTTCAGCAACGATGACACCGTCGCCCAGCAGTGGCTGCAGGCCGGAGATGAAACGCGCGACCCGGTCTGGCGCATGCCGCTGTGGCGTCCCTACCTGCGTTACCTGAGCAGCGGCATCGCCGACCTGGCCAATGCCGGTTCGCGCATGGCGGGCTCGGTTACCGCCGCGCTGTACCTGGAGCGCTTCCTTGAGGATGGCCAGCGCTGGGCGCACCTGGATGTGTACGCCTGGAACGATGGCGAACGGCCGGGCCGCCCGGCCGGCGGCGAAGCACTGGCCCTACGCTCGGCCTGGGCGATGCTGAAGGCACGCTACGCCTGAGCGCAGCCGATGCGCGGGTGGAGCCGGACAGGGGTCCGCTCCACCGGGTTGTGACGAAAAATTGAATTCCGGCCACGGTCGGGTTCTGCGAGGATGTGTCGGTCGACCACCCACACATTCCGTGAAGGCAGGACTCCGACCATGTCGCTCTTCCGCTACACCCGCGCCGGCCAGGGGCCGCGCACACCGCGCAGGCATTCGCCGCTGCCCTGGATCGCGCTGATCGCCCTGATTCTTGGCGGGATCACGCTGGGCTTTGCCTGGCTGGCCGGCTGGGTCGGCCACCGCCTCACCGCGCAACGCTTCACCGACACCATCGAGGCCACCGGCCCGGCCCATCCCGGGTTCCGCCGTGCGCACAGCAAGGGCGTGTGCGTGAGTGGCTGGTTCGCACCCAGTGCACAGGCGCCGACGCTGTCCAGCGCGCGCGTGTTCTCGCAGGCCCGGGTACCGGTGCTGGGCCGCCTGTCGATCGGTGGTGGCGATCCCCATGGGGCCGATGGCAGCGCCCGGGTGCGCAGCATCGCCCTGCAGCTGGTCAGCGACGATGGCCAGGAATGGCGGATGGCGATGAACAGTTTCCCGTTCTTCGCGGTGCCGACGGCGGAGGCCTTCTTCGAACAGACGCAGGCGCAGGTCCCCGATCCGGCGACCGGCAAGCCCGACCCGCAGAAGATGGCGGCGGTGCTGGCCAAGTACCCCAGCGCGCAGGCGTTCCAGCAATGGGCACGGACCGCGCCGTGGACCGACAGCTGGGCCAATACCCGCTTCAACAGCGTCAACAGCTTCTGGTTCACCAATGCGCAGGGCCAGCGACGCGCCGTGCGCTGGCAGTGGCAGCCCCGCACGCCGGTCGCCGAGCTTGATGCCGACGCCCGCAAGCGCGCCGATGTCGATTTCCTCAGCCAGGACCTGCAGCGCCGGCTGGCGGCCGGCCCGGTGCAATGGGACCTGGTGGTCAGCGTCGCCGAACCGGGGGACGCCATCGATGATCCGTCGGTGCCCTGGCCGGACGCGCGGGAAACGGTGGTGGCAGGCGTGCTGAGCCTGGAACGCATGCAGTCGCAGGAACAGGGCGCCTGCGGCGAGCTGAACTTCGACCCGCTGATCCTGCCCAGCGGCATCCGCGGCAGTGATGATCCGATCCTGGCCGCGCGGTCGGCGGTCTATTCGCAGTCGTTCAACCGGCGCGAGCGCGAGCGCGCGGCCGGAGCGGCAGCGCAACCGAAGGAGGCTGCACGATGAGTACCGGCAATGGCCACTTCAACCTGTTGGCGCGGGTACTGCACTGGTCGATGGCGGTGATGATCATCGCCATGCTGTTCATCGGCGTGACCATGGTCGCCTCGCTGCACCTGCGGCCGATGCTGCTCGACCTGCACCGCCCGCTGGGCATCGCGATCGGCGTGCTGGTGCTGCTGCGCCTGTACAACCGCCTGCGCCATCGGCCGCCGCCGCTGCCGGCCGATCTTCCGGTGTGGCAGGTGATGGCGGCAAAGGCATCGCACTGGATGCTGTACGCGCTGATGCTGGCAATGCCGCTGGTGGGCTGGGCAATGCTGTCCGCGGGAGGCTACCCCATCGTGCTGGGGGGCGGACTGCACCTGCCACCGATCGTGCCGCACACACCGGCACTGTATGCAGCGCTTCGCAGCGCGCACAGCCTGCTGGCCTACGTGCTGTTCGCCACGGTGCTGATGCATGTCGGTGCCGCCCTCTTCCACCTGTGGGTCCGCCGCGATGGCGTGTTCCAGGCGATGGCGCGCGGGAAGGACTGACGCGACTGCGGCCTGTCGATCGCTCGTGGGCCAGGGAACCCCTCGGGAGCCGCCGGGCATGGCTCGGCTCAAAAAGGTCGAGCCACTCCGCTACAGCCAGCCCTTCTGCCGTGCCAGCCGGTACGCCTCGATCCGGTTGGCCACGCCCAGCTTGCCGATGCACTCGGACAGGTAGTTGCGCACCGTGCCGTGCGACAACCCCAGCTGCTCGGCGATTTCGCTGGCAGTCCGTCCTTCGCCCGCCAGGCGCAGGACGCGCCGCTCGCGGTCGGTCAGCGGGTCCGCCTGTGACCAGGCATCGAGTGCCAGCTGTGGGTCGATCGCACGCACGCCCTGCTTCACCTTGCGCAGTGCATCGGCCAGGTTCTCCGCTGGCGCGTCCTTGAGCAGATAGCCGAGCACGCCTGCGTCCAGCGCGCGGCGCAGGAAACCGGCGCGCGCGAAGGTGGTCACGATCACCACCTTGATGGGCAGTTCGTGGCGTGCGATGCGCTGGGCCAGTTCCAACCCTGACAGACCGGGCATCTCGATATCGGTCACCAGGATGTCCGGCTTCAGCTGCTGCAGCATGCGCCAGGCGGCCTCGCCATCGGCGGCGCTGCCCAGCACCTCGATGTCCGCCTCCAGGCTGAGCAATGCGGACAGTGCGCCGCGCACCATGGCCTGGTCTTCCGCCAGCAGGATGCGGATCATGCCGCGCCATCCTGCGCCACCGGCGCGGGTGCAGCGGGCGGCAACGGGACAGTGGCCGCCGACAGCGGCACGCGCACGCTCAGCACCGTGCCCTCGCCGCGCGGAGACTGCACGGTGAGATACCCGCCCAGCGCCGCAGTGCGCTCACGCATCCCGCTCAGCCCATTGCCCTCGGCCTGCATGCCACCCCGGCCATCATCGCGGATCTGCATCACCAGTACTTTTCCTTCCTTCATGAAGTCCACCCGCGCCTGTGTCGCCTGTGCATGGCGGGCAATATTCGTCGCGGCCTCCCGCAGGACCAGCGCCAGGCCACGCTCCACCTCCACCGGCATCGGCGGCGGCGGCGCGTACTGCAGATGCACCTGCTGGCACTCCAGCAGCAGCCGCGCCGAGGCCAGCTCCCCGGCCAGGTCGCTGGCCCGGATGCCGGTGACCGCACTGCGCACCTGCGCCAGCGCTTCGCGGGCGATGGCCTCGGCCTCGCCAATCTCCTGCCGCGCGCGCGCGTCGCCGCGATCGTGCAGTTTGCGTGCCAGCTCCAGTTTCAGGGTGATCAGCGACAGCGTGTGGCCCAGCAGGTCGTGCAGGTCGCGACCGATCCGCTCACGCTCGGCGGTCGCCGCCAGGCGACGTACTTCCTCCTGCGACAGCTGCAGGGCCGCCTCCTTCTCCTGGTTGAGCGCCTCGACATTGACGACCAGGCCGACGATGTACGACACCGCCGGAATCCACACCAGGCTCTGCCAGGGATACTCGAACGCGAGCGCGACCACGCAGAACACGATGTTCAGACCGGTCAACTGCAGCAGGTACCGCCACCAGCCACCGCGCCCGCTGACCCGCATCAGTACGCAGCCGAACACGAAGTAGGTCAGCCCGGACGGATACCAGGGCAGCAGGACCAGGGCCATTGCAATCAGACCCAGCGCATAACGGCTTGCGTGGTGGCGGGGCGATACCAGCACCTTGGCGTACAGCAGCAGGAACAGCGGGTAGCTGGCCAGGGTCAGCAGCAGCCAGCGCAGGGTGAACCCATGGCCGAGCAGCGGGGTCAGGAAGATCCACACCGACCACAGCAGATGGATCGCCTCGCTCCAGGGCGACTTGCCACGCCGCAGCGTGTCGGCGACCGCCGAGTCCGGCGCAGGGCGCAGCAGGGAGGCCAGCCAGCTCGATGACACGGGAGGGTCCAGGCGGGAACGATCGCTGCCGATCATGCCAGTTCAGCCGATCCTGCGCAGGCGCGGGCGCGCCAGCACGGCCCTGCCGGCCGCGTGCGCTGCCCTCCGCCAGGCCTGCGCAGGCGCAACAGCCCGCTGATCGCGGTACTCTTGCCGGCGCCGTTACGGCGCACCTGCACCTGCTGCAGGCCAGCCAGCGACGGGGCGATCGGAGCCATGGGCGGTACCGGTAGCGGGGACGTTGCCATCCTGCGCCCCCTTGGTCACGTTTCGCAGTTGCCACCGTCAAGGTCATCGGATGACAGCTGTCACTGCCGCCATCCCCGTGCCTGCCGTCATGCTGTGCCGCACGCTCCACTGCCGGAACCGCCGCTGTCCGCCCTTCCGGTCACACCCGCCCGAACGCCTGTGATGGAACGAATGAACGCTTCTGCCGAGCTGTTGAAGGAACTCCGTATCGAACGCAAGTCACCGCCGCCTGCCTCTGGTGGTGGTGGCAGCGGTCGCCGCTGGCTGTGGATCGCCGTGATCGCGGTGGTGCTGCTCCTGGCCGCAGGCGCCTTCGCGTTGTTCGGCCGCACTCCGGCCGTGCAGGTGGAAACCGCACCGGCGGTCGCCATCCAGCAGGGCAGCGCCAGCAGCTCGGTCCTCGATGCCAGTGGTTATGTCGTCGCCCGGCGCATGGCTACGGTGTCGGCCAAGATCACCGGCAAGGTGCGCGAGGTGATGATCGAGGAAGGCATGCGCGTGGAGGCGGGACAGATCATGGCCACCCTCGACCCGATCGATGCCGACGCGCAGCGCAGTCTGTATGCCTCGCAGCTGCAGGCCGCACGCAGCCAGGTGGCCGGACTGGAGGCACAGCAGAGGCAGGCGGCGGCAGAGGCCAGCCGGCTGCAGGCGCTGGTCGGGCAGCAGCTGGTCTCGCGCTCGCAGTACGACCAGGCCGTGGCCCAGCGCGACAGCCTGCGCGCGCAGCTGGAAACCGCACAGCGCAACGTGAAGGTCGCCAACGACCAGCTGGCGATCGCCGACCTTGGGGTGGACAACAACATCGTGCGTGCGCCGTTCTCCGGCGTGGTCACGGCCAAGGCGGCACAGCCGGGCGAGATCGTCTCGCCGCTGTCGGCCGGTGGTGGCTTCACCCGCACAGGCATCGGCACCATCGTCGACATGGATTCGCTGGAGATCGAGGTCGAGGTCGGCGAAGCCTTCATCGGCCGCGTGCAACCGAAGATGCCGGTGGAAGCCATCCTCAATGCCTATCCGGAATGGAAGATTCCGGCCGAGGTGATCGCCATCATCCCCACCGCCGACCGGGGCAAGGCGACGGTGAAGGTGCGTGTGGCCCTGAAGCTGAAGGACCCGCGCATCGTGCCGGAGATGGGCGTGCGGGTCAGCTTCCTGGAACAGGCAGCGCCGCAGGCTGAAGCCAAGCCGCAGGGCGTGCGTGTGCCGGCAGGCGCGGTGGTCGAGCGCGAGGGTGCATCGGTGGCCTTCGTGCTCGGCGACGAGAACCGCGTGCAGCAGCGCACGGTCCAGGCTGGCCAGGCCATGGGCAAGGATCGCCAGCTGCTCAAGGGTGTGAATGCCGGCGAGCTGGTGGTGGTCAACCCGCCGGACACCCTGCGCGATGGCACCCGGGTCCAGCAGAAGCAAACGCAGTAGCGGCACGGCGCCTTCCGGGGCGCCGCCAGCGGCACCGTTCGACAACGACACCGTTCCACGCATGCCCGGCCGGCAGCCGGGGTGCGTCACCGTTTCCCGCCTACGTGGAGAACCACCCATGTCGACCCTGGTTTCACTGCGCAACATCACCAAGACCTACCAGCGCGGCCCCGAGAAGGTGCAGGTGCTGCACGGCATCGACCTGGACATCGCCCGCGGCGACTTCGTCGCGTTGATGGGGCCGTCCGGTTCAGGCAAGACCACCCTGCTCAATCTGATCGGTGGCCTGGACAATCCCAGCGGCGGCGAGATCAGCATCGAAGGCGAGCGCATCGATCAGATGAGCGGTGGCCAGCTGTCGACCTGGCGCAGCCACCACGTTGGCTTCGTGTTCCAGTTCTACAACCTGATGCCGATGCTGACCGCGCAGAAGAACGTGGAACTGCCGCTGCTGCTGACCCATCTCAATGCCGCGCAGCGCCGCCGCAACGCCGAGATCGCGCTGACCCTGGTCGGCCTGGCCGACCGCCGCAACCATCGTCCCAACGAGCTGTCCGGCGGCCAGCAGCAGCGCGTGGCGATCGCCCGTGCGATCGTCTCCGACCCGACCTTCCTGATCTGCGACGAACCCACCGGCGATCTCGACCGCCAGTCCGCCGAGGAGATCCTGGGCCTGCTGCAGCAGCTCAACCGCGAACACGGCAAGACCATCATCATGGTCACCCATGACCCGAAGGCCGCCGAGTACGCCACGCACACGGTGCACCTGGACAAGGGCGAGCTGGCCGACGCGCCGCTGGCCCACTGACGGAGGCCACAGCGATGAAATACTTCTCTCTGGTCTGGGCGCAGCTGTTCCGCAGCCGCACCCGGACCCTGCTGACCCTGCTGTCGGTGGTGGCCGCGTTCCTCCTGTTCGGCATGCTCGACTCGGTGCGCGTGGCATTCACCTCCGGTGGCAGTGTGGAAGGGGCCAACCGCCTGGTGGTGGCCTCGCGCCTGTCGATCACCCAGTCGCTGCCGATCCGCCTGGAAACGCAGATCCGCCAGGTGGCGGGCGTGCGCGACGTGGCCTATGGCATGTGGTTCGGCGGCATCTACCAGGATCCGAAGAACTTCTTCCCGAACTTCTCGGTATCGCCCAACTACTTCGACGTCTACCGCGAACTGCAGATCGACCCGGCGCAGCTGGAAGACTGGAAGAACACCCGCACCGGTGCGATCGTCGGCGAGACCCTGGCCAAGCAGTTCGGCTGGAAAGTCGGCGATACCATCCCGCTGCAGGCGACGATCTTCCCGCGCGGCGGCAGCAACGACTGGCCGCTGGAACTGAAGGGCATCTTCCGTTCCAAGGATCCGGCGCAGGCCTCCAACGAAGAGCGCCAGCTGATGATGAACTGGAAATACTTCGATGAGTCCAACGACTACATCAAGAACCAGGTCAGCTGGTACACGGTGACGCTCGACAACCCCGACCATTCTTCGCGGGTGGCACAGGCCATCGATGCGATTTCCGCCAACTCCGACCACGAGACCAAGACCCAGACCGAATCGGCGTTCCAGCAGGCCTTCGTCAAGCAGTTTGCCGACATCGGCATGATCGTCACCTCGATCATGGGCGCGGTGTTCTTCACCCTGCTGCTGCTGACCGGCAACACCATGGCGCAGGCCGTACGCGAGCGCGTGCCGGAGCTGGCCACGCTGAAGACGCTGGGCTTCAAGGACAGCACGGTGCTGATACTGGTGATGATCGAATCGGTGCTGCTGATCGGTCTCGGTGGCCTGATCGGCATGGGCCTGGCGGCACTGATCCTGCCCGCCATCGGCCCGAAGAGCATGGGCCTGCTGCCGCCGCACATCCCCACCCCGACCTGGCTGATGGGATTGGGCCTGATCGTGGTGATCGGCGCGGTCGTCGGCCTGCTGCCGGCGCTGCGCGCCAAGCGCCTGAAGATCGTCGACGCACTGGCCGGCCGCTGAGGAGGACACCGACATGTTCAAGAACAAGCTCAAGAAGTGGTTCGGCAACACGGTGACCGTGCTGGCGCTGGCAATCGGCCTGGCGGTATGGATCGGCCTGCCGTGGGTGGGCGTGCTTGCCGTGGCGGTGCTGGTCGGCCTGTGGCTGGCGCTGACCCGCAGCGGGCGGCTGGCCCTGGCCGCCACCCGCATCGGCATCGCCAGCCTGCCGCAGCGCTGGGGAGCATCCTCGGTGATCGTAGTGGGTATCGCCGGCGTGGTCGGCGTGCTGGTGGCGATGCTGGCGATGGGCGAAGGCTTCCAGGCCACGCTCAGCAACACCGGCGATGACACCACCGCCATCGTGCTGCGCGGTGGTTCGCAGGCGGAAACCAATTCGGTCATCACCCGCGAGCAGGTACCGACCCTGTCCACCCTGCCCGGCATCAGCCGCGATGCACAGGGACGGCCACTGCTGTCGCCTGAACTCTCGCAGGTGGTCAACCTGGTCTCCAAATCGGACGGTACCGACGTCAACGCGCAGTTCCGGGGCGTCGGGCCGCAGGCGTGGGCGGTGCATGACAAGGTCAAGATCATCGAAGGCCGCAAGTTCGCCACCGGCCTGCGCGAGATCGTGGTCGGCCAGGGCGCCAAGGGCCAGTTCCGCGACATGGAGGTCGGCAGGACGCTCACCCTGGGCAACCAGACCTGGACGGTGGTCGGTGTGTTCGCCACCGGTGATGCGCATGACTCCGAACTGTGGACCGACGCCGATACCCTGGCCACCACGTACCAGCGCAGTGCCTGGCAGTCGATCAGCGTGCGTACCGAGGGCAAGCCGGGCTTCGATCAGTTCAAGGCCGCCGTCGCCGCCGATCCGCGCCTGAAGCTGGACGTGGAAACCACCCGCGCGTACTACAGCAAGCAGGGCGGCGGCCTGACCAAGCTGATCGACATCCTCGGCAAGGTGATCGGTACCATCATGGCGGTGGGCGCGGTGTTCGGCGCGCTCAACACCATGTATGCCGCCGTGGCCACGCGCGCGCGTGAAATCGCCACCATGCGCGCGATCGGTTTCCGCGGACTGCCGGTGGTGACCGCGGTGATGCTGGAAACGATGCTGCTGGCCCTGCTCGGCGGCCTGCTGGGCTGCACGGTGGCGTGGCTGCTGTTCAACGGCTACAGCGTGTCCACCATCGGCAGCAACTTCAGCGCGGTGGTGTTCAAGTTCCACGTATCGCCGGAACTGCTGTGGACGGGGCTGAAGTGGGCGCTGGGCATCGGCCTGGTCGGTGGCCTGTTCCCGGCGCTGCGCGCCGCCCGCCTGCCGATCACCACGGCACTGCGCGAAACCTGATGTGTACGCCGCCATCCGAGGCGGCGCGGACGCGGGACGGGGCCGGTGCTCCGTCCCGCGTTGCTTTCCGGCTCAGCGCTTTGCCGCCCGCATCGTGCGCAGGTTGTCACCGATGAACAGCAGCAGTCCGGCCCAGATCGCTGCAAAACCGACGGCCTTGGCCATGTCGAACGATTCGTGGAAGAAGAACACGCCGAGCAGAAGCTGCAGGCTCGGTGCGATGTACTGCAGGATGCCCACCAGCGACAGCGCGATGCGCTTCACACCGTAGGCGAAACCGATCAGCGGCACGGCGGTGACCACGCCGCCGAAGATCAGCAGCAGATCGTTGCGCAGGCCCCAGCCGCTGAAGAATCCGCCACCGTGGCCATTCTCGGCCCAGAGCGCGAACGCCAGCGCAGGCAGGAACAGATACAGGCTTTCCACGCCCAGCCCGGCTACGGGATCGACCGAGACCAGCTTGCGCAGCAGGCCGTACAGGCCGAACGAACAGGCCAGGCCCAGCGCGATCCACGGCGGCGTGCCAGCGTCGAGAGTCAGCCAGGCCACGCCCACCGCCGCCATGCCCACCGCCACCCACTGCAGCCGGCGCAGGCGTTCCTTCAGCACCAGCACCCCCAGCAGCACGTTCACCAGCGGGTTGATGAAGTAGCCCAGGCTGGTCTCGATCACGTGGCCGGCATTGACGGCCCAGATGTACAGGCCCCAGTTGAACGCGATGGTCAGGCTCGATACCGCCAGGATCGGCAGCGCGCGCGGCTGCGCGGCGATCTTCCGCCACCAGCCCAGCTTCGCACTGAGCAGCAGCCAGGCCACCACCAGCACCGTGCTCCAGATGATGCGATGGGCGATGATCTGGAACGATGGCACTTCATTGAGCAGGTGCCAGTACACCGGCACCAGTCCCCACAGCACGAAGGTGGATGCGGTGACCAGCAGGCCCCGGCGTTGTTCTGTCTCGTCGATGCTCATCGCTTGCGCGTCCTTGCCATTGTCAGTACCACCACGCCCAGCAGAATCACCACCATCGCCAGCACGTCGCGCCAGCCGAAGCGTTCGCTGTTGAGGGCGGCGCCCAGCAGCACCGCGATCACCGGGTTGACGTAGGCGTAGCTGCCGGCCAGCGCCGGGCGTACGTTCTGCAGCAGCCAGACGTAGGCCGTGAACGCGACGATCGAGCCGAACACGCACAGATAGGCCATGGCCAGCAGGCCACCGGTATCGGGCAGCGTAGTGGGCCGCTCACCCACCGCCAGCCCGATCAGCACCAGCAGCACGCCGCCGCAGATCATCTGCCCGGCGGCCGTCATGAACGGGCCAGGCAGGTCCAGGCCGCGCGCCCACACCGAGCCGAAGGCCCAGCCGATCGGCGCGATCAGCAGCAGCACCAGCCCGGTGGGCGTCGCCGTCAGGCTGCTGCCCGCATTCAGCCAGACAACGCCGAGGAAGCCGATGGCGATGCCCAGCCATTCGCCACCGCTGGCGTGCTGGCCGCGCAGCGCCGAGAACAGCGCCATCCACAGGGGCACCGACGCCACCGCCGTGGCCGCCAGGCCCGACGACACATCGCGTTCGGCCAGCACCACCATGCCATTGCCCAGCACCAGCATGGTCACCCCCATGAGCACCAGGTTGCGCCACTGCCGCAACGTCGGCTTCGGCATTTTCCAGAACAGGCGCAGCGCCAGGTACATCAGGCCCCCGGCGATGATGAAGCGGCTGCCGGAGACCATCGTCAGCGGCAGCGCACCGCCGTGCAGGGCCTTGGCGATACCGAGATAGGTCGAGCCCCAGACCACGTAGACCAGCAGCAGCGCCAACACGACAAGGCCGCCCCGGGGGGCAGCCGCAGACGGAACAGGGGGAGCCGACATGACGCACCAAGGGACCGGGGGAAGGCGGATTCTAGGACGTTTTGAGTATGGTCCGGCACCCCGCAAGGTGGCACGCTGTCGTCCATCCATGCACCCTGTCCTGGCCTGCCACCCCGCGTTGACGGGTCATGCAGTACCAAGAAGGCTGCCCGGCTGCGCCACCCCATGGTCGGACGCTGTATTTTCCGCGCACGGACGCTATCGCATCGAGGATCCCCGCCCAGATGAGCACCACGCCCCACCCTGCTGTTCCCGCGAACGACGGCGCCGCATTGCGCCGCTCGATCTCCAATACCCTCAAAGGCTCCGCCGGCAACCTGGTGGAGTGGTATGACGTCTACGTGTACTCGGTGTTCGCCGTGTACTTCGAGTCGCAGTTCTTCTCGCCGGAAGACAAGAACTCCACGATGTACGTCTGGGCGATCTTCGCCGCGACCTTCCTGATGCGCCCGATCGGCGCCTGGTTCTTCGGCCGCTTCGCCGACCGCCATGGCCGTCGCCTGGCCCTGACCGTATCGGTCACGCTGATGGCGTTCTGCTCCTTCATCATCGCCATCACCCCGACTGCCGCCAGCATCGGCATCTGGGCGGCGATCATCCTGTTGTTCGCGCGCCTGCTGCAGGGCTTCGCCACCGGTGGCGAGTACGGCGCGAGCGCCACCTACATGTCCGAGGCCGCCATTCCGGGTCGTCGTGGCTTCCTGTCCTCCTTCCACTACGTCACCCTGGTCGGCGGCCATGTGCTGGCCCAGCTGACCCTGTTCCTGATGCTGAACGTCTGGGGCAAGCCGGAGATCTCCGAGTTCGGCTGGCGCATCGCCTTCGGCATCGGTGGCATCGCCGCGGTCGTGGTGTTCTGGCTGCGCCGTGGCATGGATGAGTCGCTGGAAGAATCCTCGATCGAGGCCGCGCGCGAAGGCAAGGCCAAGAAATCCGGTTCGATGTACGAACTGTTCGTGCACCAGTGGCGCCCGCTGCTGCTGTGCTTCCTGATCACCGCCGGCGGCACCATTGCCTTCTACACCTACTCGGTGAACGGCCCGAAGATGATCCAGAGCGCCTTCGCAGGCGACGACCCGATGACCGGCACCCTGATCAACCTGGGGGTGCTGGCCTTCCTGATGGTGCTGCAGCCGGTCGGCGGCTGGCTGTCGGACATCATCGGGCGCAAGAGCCTGCTGGTGTTCTTCGGCGTGGGCGGCGTGCTGTACAGCTGGTACCTGATCACGCAGCTGCCGCACCAGCACGATGCCACCCTCGCCTTCCTCACCCTGGCGCTGGGCTTCGTCATCCTCACCGGCTACACCTCGATCAACGCCGTGGTGAAGGCCGAGCTGTTCCCGACACACGTTCGGGCACTGGGCGTGGGCCTGGGCTACGCGCTGGCCAACTCGCTGTTCGGCGGTACGGCCCCGCTGCTGTACCAGGGCGCGCTGAAGACCGGCCACGTGGACTGGTTCGCCATCTATGTCACTGCCACCATCGCGGTATCGTTGGTGGTCTATGTGTTCTTCCTCACCAACAAGGGCCCGAACTGGCTCGACGGCACCCGCAAGTAAGGATGCCGTGCTGATGGCAGCCACCGGTGCAATGCCGGTGGCTGCCGCAACTCCCGCTACGCCCCTGATGTGGGCCGCCCTGCTGCTGGCGGTGGCAACCACGCTGGGCTGGCTGCTGCGACGCCCGGGCGCGCAGGCGCGCTGGCCACGCACCGGCTTCGGCATCGCCCTTCTGGTCTTCGCCAGCGCGCTGGCAGTGCAGCTGGCAGTGGACCTGGGCAGCGGTCACAGCTCGCTGCGGATGAACCTGCTCGGCCGCTTCAGCGGCCTGCGCACGGTCAGCCTCGGCACCATGATCACCTGCTACCTGGCGGCATTGGCCGCCAGTGCATGGGGTGCCTGGACGCTGCTGCGCAGGCGCTAGCCGTCAGCGGCGTGCCGCCTCGCTCTTGTCGCGGGCAGCGCGGAACTCTGAGTCCTTCTCCCAGGTCGGCCAGCGCCGGCTGTTGGCCAGCTCCGCGCCCAGGTCGTAGACCAGCAGCGTATCGGCGGCGTGACCGCTGGGATCCCAGCCCGGCGTCCACGCGTCGCAGGCCTGGTGATAGCAGTCGGCGAAGTACTTCTCGCGCAGCGCGCGCCCTGCTTCCACGCCTCCGTCCAGCTTGTCCAGGCCCGGGCCGATGGTGATCGCCGGTACACCCAGCCGGGCGAAGGCGAAATGGTCGGCGCGGTAGAAGAAACCGGCCTCCAGGTTGGGGTCCGGGCTGTAGCTGCGGCCGCGTGCCTTGGCCACCCGCTCCAGGTCGCCTTCCAGCGATACCCGGCCCTTGCCCCACGAAGCGATGTCACGGGTCGGCCCGTCCGGGCTGAACATCTCGATGTTCAGTACGGCAGCGGTCTTGTCCAGCGGCGCCAGCGGATGCGCGGCGTAGTAGCTGGCCCCCAGCAATCCCTTTTCTTCAGCCGTCAGCGCCACGAAGTACAGCGTGCGCTGCGGCTGCGGGCCGGCCGCGAACACCCGCCCCAGTTCCAGCACGGTGGCCACGCCGGTGGCGTTGTCGATGGCGCCACGGCGCACGCGGTCGCCCTTCGCATCGGGCTGGCCGATGCCGAAAGCGTCCCAGTGCGCCGAGAAGATCACCGCTTCATCGCCGTGCTCGCCGCCCGGCAGCTTGGCCACGACGTTGCGGGTCACCACCTGCTCGCGCTTGAGGGCGAAATCGACGCTCAGCCGCGCGTTGTCCAGGGCCACCGGACGGAAGTCGGCACGCATCGCCTTGCGCTTCTCCGCCTCGAAATCGAGGCCGGCGTCGGCGAAGATCGCCTCGGCCAGCTCGCGCTGCATCCAGCCGCGCAGCGGTGTGTGCTGGGCCATCGCCTCGGCCTGGCTGCGCTCGATATCGAACAACGGCGAGGTACCCGAGCTCTTCACCGTCGCCCAGCCATAGGCCGCAGGTGCGGTCTCGTGCACGATCAGCACACCTTCGGCGCCGCGGCGCGCAGCCTCCTCGAACTTGTAGGTCCAGCGGCCGTAGTAGGTCACTGCCTTGCCATCGAACGCGCCGGGAGCGTCGGCCTCGAAATCGGCATCATTGATCAGCACCACGGCAATCTTGCCGTGCAGATCAATGTCCTTGTAGTCGTTCCAATGGCGTTCCGGTGCGTCGATGCCATAGCCCACGAACACCAGCGGTGCATCCTTGATCTGCACCCGGGCGCGCGGCTGCAGGCTCTGCAGGGTCACATCCACGCCATTGACCAGGGCGCGGCGGCCCTGCTTCAACGCCAGGCTGGCCGTGGCCGCACCCTCCAGCTGCGCACGCACCAGCGGCACCGGCTGCACCCAGCTGCCGTCCACGCCGCCGGGTTGCAGGCCATAGCTGCGGAACTGCTCGATCAGGTACTGCACGGTGCGCTCTTCGCCTTCGCTGGCCGGAGCGCGGCCCTCGAATTCGTCCGACGCCAGTACACGCACGTGGCGCGACAGCGCCTGCGGGTCGATACCGCCGCCGGGAAGGTCATTGGCCGCCTGGGCCAGGCCACCCACGAACAGGCAGGACGACAGCAGCAACACGCGCATCGGGTTCACGGCAATACCACGGCAGGATGGGAAGTCACCAGAGTGTAACGTGACAGCAGTGCCGGCCGCAGTCCCGCTCCGTCAGCGGCGCTCGCGATCCAGCCAGCAGGCCAGTCCCTGCGCGTTGAGCTCGATGTCCATGGCCAGCACGGCCACCACCGCCGCGTCATCCAGCACACAGCCATGCTGCTGCGCGCGCTCCAGGTACAGGGCCTGCAGCGCCGCCAGCAGGCAGCGATGGCGGTCGGGCCGCTCGTCGCACTGGCGGCCGATCGCCGCCATCGCATCGATCTGCTCGAACAGGTCGCCGGCCAGCCGCTGCACCTGCTCCACGCGGCCATAGTGGGTGAGGTACATCGACTGCGGATCGTAGTCGAGCATGCGCTGGATCGACGCCTTCATCGCTTCGGGATCGAACTGCACGGGCGAAGAGGTAGGAAAGATGAAGGCGCCCTGCGCGCTGTCCAGTTCGCGGTAGGAGATACCGAAGGTATCGCCGGTGAACCAGCTGCGGCTGCGCGCATCCCATACGCAGTAGTGATGCAGTGCGTGGCCGGGCGTATGCAGCAGGAGCAGTTCGCGTCCGGCAAGATCGAGGCGATGGCCATCCTCGGCCACCACGACGCGGTGCTCGGGAATCGCCTCGATGCGGCCATAGCTGCGTGCGATCTCCTCCGCGCCGTAGACCGCGGTGGCGCCGGCGATCAGCCGGGTCGGATCGATCATGTGCGGCGCACCGCGCGGATGCAGCACGGCCCGGGCATTGGGCAGCTGCTGCATCAACAGGCCCGCACCGCCGGCATGGTCCAGATGCACATGGGTGAGCAGAAGCCAGTCCACCGCGTCGGGCTGCAGGCCGGCATCGGACAGCGCCCGCAGCATCGCCGGCACGGACAGGCCGGTGCCACAGTCCACGAAGGCGCCCCGCCCGTTCTCGACGATCAGGTAGGCCGCATCGAAGTCGGGACGTTGGAAGCCGGTATCGATGGTGTGGATGCTGGGGTCGGCGATCATCGGCACGCACCTGGCGGAATCGGAATCAGGCGTCCATGGTAGGCGTGCAGGCAGGACCGGTTCGATGCGGCTTTGGTCGGAGGCACGCGCTCTGCCCCGGGACTACAACCATCGCGGTCGCAGCAGCAGTGCCAGCACCAGCACCGCCAGGAACGCGCCGTAGGCATAGAGCACCGCCAGCACCTGCGGCCAGATCGGCCCCGCGTCGGTCTGCACCAGGCCCAGGTGGTGGCCCCACAGCATCGCCACGATGCTCAGAACAAAGGCCAGCAGCAGCACCAGGCCATCGAACAGGCGCCGCCGCGTCGTGCGCGGCTGGCGCGGGAACAGCCAGTACAGGCTGCCCAGCACGACGAACCAGGGCAGGAAAAGCAGCAGCGACAACCACGCCATCGCAGACTCCTTCCATAGCGCCGGGCCCAATGCCCGGCTCCACATCCATCGGTAGCGCCGGGCCATGCCCGGCTCCAGATCCACCGGTAGCGCCGGGCCATGCCCGGCGGGGTGCATCAGGTAGCGCCGCCGGGCATGGGCCCGGCGTTACAGCATCGTCCGCTCAGGCATCTTCGCGCAGCACCGCCAGCGCCGCCAGGACCGCGTCAACCTCCGCCTCCAGCTTGAACAGCTCGCTCTGCAGCGCATCACCCTGCTCGGCCTGCTTGATCACGGCGATCAGCTGGCCGGCATCGCGCGGCGAATCAAAACCAATGCTCTGCATCAGCAGCGTGCCGTCGCCGGCGGTCAGCTTGAAGTAGAAACGACCATCCTTCTCGCGGTACTGCTTGAACTGCGGCGGCGCCACGCGGGCAGCGCCGGCATCCTCGCTGGCGATGTCGCCGGCGGTGGACAGGTCGCGCAACCCCACGGCGTGCCGCAGCTCATCCAGCAGCGGCATCGCGAACGTCTCGCGCAGCTGCTGGCCACGGCGCTTCAGCAGCGCCTCGATCTTTTCCGGCTCGGCCATCAGCGCGTTGTAACGCTCGCGCAACGGTGACAGCTCACCGTCGATGCGCTCGAACAACTGCTGCTTGGCATCGCCCCAGCTGATGCCCTCGGCGAATGCCCGGGCGAAAGCAGCGGTCTGCTCCGGCGTGGCGAAGGCCTGGTACATCTGGAACAGCGCCGAGCCCTCGGTGTCCTTGGGCTCACCCGGTGCGCGCGAATCGGTCAGGATCGAGAACACCAGCTTCTTCAGCTCCTCGCGCGGCGCGAACAGCGGAATGGTGTTGTGGTAGCTCTTGCTCATCTTGCGGCCGTCGAGGCCGGCCAGCGTGGCCACCTGCTCATCGATCACCACCTCCGGCAGCGGGAAGTATTCCCTGCCGTAGACGTGATTGAAGCGCTGGGCGAAGTCGCGGGCCATCTCGATGTGCTGGATCTGGTCACGACCGACCGGCACCTGGTTGGCCTTGAAGATCAGGATGTCGGCAGCCATCAGCACCGGGTACATGAACAGCCCGGCGCTGACGCCGGCATCCTCGTCCAGGCCTTCCTCGCGGTTCTTGTCCACCGCTGCCTTGTAGGCATGGGCACGATTGAGGATGCCCTTGCTGGCGATCGCGGTCAGGAACCACATCAGTTCGGTGGTTTCGCGGATGTCGCTCTGGCGGTAGAACCAGACGTGTTCCGGATCCAGGCCGCAGGCCAGCCAGCTGGCTGCGATCTCCAGGGTCGCGCGCTGGGTGCGCTGCGGATCCTGCGCCTTGATCAGGCTGTGCAGGTCGGCCAGGAAGAAGAAGCTCTCGATCCCCGGGGTGCGGCTGGCCGCGATGGCCGGACGGATGGCGCCAACGTAGTTGCCCAGATGGGGGGTGCCGGAGGGGGTGATGCCGGTAAGGACTCGGGTCGTCATGACTGCGTGGGGAAACCTTCGATGAACGGAACCAGTTTACCGTGCCCACGGCCAACCCCGTCAGGGCCTGCGGGTCGTTCATTCACCCGAGCCCACCGGAGTTCCCACATGAAACGCCTGCTGCCCCTGCTGCTGATCCTGCCCCTGGCCGGCTTCCGCCCGGTTCCGCCGCCACCGCCGATGCCGCAGGATGGCCCTGTGCGGATGACCCTGATCGACCGCGACCGCGGCACCGAACTGCGCAGCCATGCAGCCGATGGACAGCGCTGGGTGGCGGGCGAGCGCGGCCATCGCTATGCGGTACGCCTGTACAACGACAGCCCGCGACGGGTGCTGGTGGTGCTCTCGGTGGATGGCATCAATGCCATCTCCGGCGAAGATGCCGACCCGTCGCAGACCGGCTATGTGCTCAACCCCGGCCAGCGCGCCGACATCACCGGCTGGCGCAAGAGCCAGGATGAAGTGGCGCAGTTCGTCTTCAGCAGCCCCAGTGGCAGCTATGCCAGCCGTACCGGCCGTGCGGACAACATCGGCGTGATCGGCGCGGCGGTGTTCGAGGAGGCCCGTCGCTGGCCGCTCCGACCGGAGCCGCTGCTGCGCCGTGGCGCCCCGGCGCCGTCCGCTGCGGAATCCGCTGCGGACGCCAGCGCCAGCCGCGTGGACGGCTACTCAGCGCGGTCGCAGGCACCGTCGCTGGGCACCGGTCACGGCGCGCGCGAACGCTCCTCGGTGCGTGATACCGCATTCGAACGGGCCAGCCGCACGCCGGCGCAGGTCGTGCAGCTGCGTTACGACAGCGCACGCGCGCTGCGCGCACGTGGCATCGTGCTCGACCCGCCTTCGCGCCTGCCGCGCGAGCCGCAGGCGTTTCCGAACCGCTACGTGCCGGATCCGCCGACACGTTGAGTCACTGACAGCACGACGCCCGCACCAGACGGTGCGGGCGTCGACGTGGGGGAACCGCTTACCGCCGGCTGCTTACTTATAGTCCGGGTAGTCCTTGCGCACGCTGTCTTCAAAGTCACGGACTTCCTTCTCGGCGCGATCCTTGGCCCAGCCATACCGTTCCTGCAGGCGGCCGGCCAGATATTCGGCATTGCCCTCGGCCACATCGAAATCGTCGTTGGTCAGATCGCCCCACTTGGCCTGGGCCTTGCCCTTCAGCTGCGACCACTTGCCGGAAATGATGTCTTTGTTCATTGCTGGGAATCCTTGGTTGCAACGGCGTTCTTACCGTGACTGCAGCTTCCCGCATCCGCTGTTGAAAGGCGGTCAACCGCTCATGAAACACATGCTCACGTGCTTGAATGGTTCACTCCATCGCCACACGCGATGGCGACTACGCGGCCATACACACGCACGAAAAAAGGCCGGGAAGATCCCGGCCTTTTTCTGTTCCACACCGCGTCGGGCTTAGTTGCCCTTGGCGGCATCCTCGACCTTTTCACCGGCCTTCTGCACGTCCTTGCCGGCACCGGCAACGGTGTTGCAGCCGGCCAGCATGGCCACCGAGAACATCGACAACAGCATCAGGGCAACTACGCGCTTCATGGGCTTCTCCTTGGGTTCGCCGCTTCACCGCTACAACGCGGATGGGGTTCTGTCGCTCGGCAGGCAGGGCCGAAGCCACCGCCGCCGCGTGAGGTGCAATCTGGCGGCTGCGGCGTGCAGCGGGCGTGAACGGATCGGCGATCCGTTCAGGGATGCCCTCAATCGCGCATCAGCGTGGATTTGCCGAACAGGCTTTCCACCAGGTCCACGGCCAGTTCGGCGGTGGCGTTCTGCTTGTCCAGCAGCGGATTGAGCTCGACGATATCCAGCGACCCCATGCGCCCGCTGTCGGCGATCATCTCCATCACCAGCTGCGCTTCGCGGTAGTTCACCCCGCCCGGCACCGTGGTGCCGACGCCGGGTGCGATGCTCGGGTCGAGGAAGTCGACATCGAAGCTGACATGCAGATGGGTGCTGTCATCGATTCCGGCCAGCGCGGCCTCCACGGTGCGCTTCATGCCGTTCTCGTCGATGTAGCGCATGTCGTAGACATCGACCTTGTGGGTCTTGATCAGGCGCTTCTCTTCCGGGTCCACCGAGCGGATGCCGATCTGGTGCACCTGGGCGGGCGTGATTGCCGGCGCACTGCCGCCCAGACGGGTCAGTGCCTCCGGCCCCAGCCCGCACAGGCAGGCCACCGGCATGCCGTGGATGTTGCCCGACGGCGTGACATCACTGGTGTTGAAGTCCGAGTGTGCATCCAGCCACAGCACGCGCAGGGTCTTGCCCTGCTCGCGGCACCAGCGGGCCACCGCGGTGATCGAGCCGATGCCCAGGCAATGGTCGCCCCCGAGCATGATCGGCATGCGCCCGGCCTGCAGCTCGGCATAGCTGGCCTCCATCAGTGCATGGTTCCAGGCCACCACCTCGTCCAGATGGCGGTAGCCTTCAACCGGCGCGGTCCACGGGTTGCGCGGGCCATCCAGGTTGCCCAGGTCGCGCACGTCCACGCCGCGCGCCGCCAGCGCCTCCGGCAGGCCCGCCACGCGCAGCGCTTCCGGCCCCAGCCGCGCGCCCCGATGGCCGGCACCGACATCGGTGGGGACGCCGATCAACGAGACGGAAATGGGATGGGCCATGGGTGCCTCCTGCAACGGAAAAAGAAGCACAGTCTAGCCAGAGCTGTGTGACACGACTCGCGGCGGTGCAGCAGGGCAGATGCGGTCAGCGGTGGCGGAACACCGCACGGCAACGCAGTGTCGGAATCGGCACGGCTGGGCGCGTATGGGCGATGTAGCCAGCCCGCACGTGAGCGACGGGCCATGACGACGCATGCGCAGATGGCAGGGCCGCCCGGGCCGGGCGGATGGCAGCACTGTGGCGTCTACCGCAGCGCCGATCCTTCAGCATCATCAGGATCGGCGCTGCACTTGCCGGCCATTGCCGTTAGCATCGTGACTGCCGTCGTCTGCCGCACCGGTTAAGCCAGCTTTACTTCGCGTATGTCGCGTCCATTGCCGCGCGTGGGATCACTGGAATTCCGCCCTGGCAAAGGCCTCGCGCAGGATGTCGCTTTTGCCTTTACATCGCGCGAAACAGGTCAAAAGCGATAATTCATTTTTTCTTTCGAATCGCACGAAGTCATTGGAAAGAATGACTGGCGGGCGGTGTTTGCGCGTGCGCATGATGAATCGCCACCGACAACGGGTGGCCGGGACTTCCAAGCCCGTGTGATTGAAGCTGTATACGCTTTGTCAGTCGGCGCCACCTGTCTCGGGGTGGCGCCGGCTGGCAATCCGTCTGCCGATCTACGGCGGGCGGTGCGTGGGGGCCTTGTGCCCGCCGGCTCATCGATCTCCGGTCTTGGAAGCCACGCATCGTCCGCCACCCTCTGCGGGTGGCGCCTCTGTTCCGCATGAGGATGTCCAATGACCGCACCCCGTTACCCCTATCTGCTTGCCACCCTGGGCGATGCCGCCGAGCACCTGCCCCGCGAACTGGCAGAGCCGTTGGAAGCTGCGCTTTCCGCTGCCGTTGATCTGCCCGAGCCGATCACGCTGGTGGGCTGCCTGCAGCGCATCCGCAGCGGCGACGCCGCCGATGGTCAACCGTGGAAGGGCCCCGTGCCCAGCCCAGGCCAGGGCGTGACCCGTGCGCGTACCGACCGCGCCGCCGCCGGCCTGATTACGCTGCTGGAGGTATTCCACGCCGCCGAGCGCGTGCGTGTGGATGGCGCCGAGAAGGACGACATCGGCGACGGCGCGCGCGAAGGCCTGCTGCTGGCCTGCCGGGGCTGGCGGAGTATGTGGAGCTGCAGGCGCGGCTGTGAGAGTGCGCAGCTCACATGTTCAGCGCCGTGGATCGAACGAACTGTCACCCCAATGCCCGGTGGTTATTGGGATGGGCATGGGAAAAGTAACATTGCTGGAATACAGGCCCACGTCGAGCACGCACCCATTCCTCCATTATCGACATAGGCCGACTGCAGTGCCCCATTCAATCTCCCCTCAGGCACCCATAGAGAGGCCCGCCGCGCAAGCTGTCGGATTCTGCACGGAAACTGCACTGCAAGAGCGCTTGAGACCACCACGCAGGCGCCCTTGGAAGAGGCACTCGAATTTTGAGAAAAGAGGGAAATTCTGACGGATTTGCCTGCTATCTGCGGCCGCCGACAAGTACGTGCCAGGCTGCCAGCTGTCCGGATACCCTCCTCACGGAATTTACGGCCGCACAACCGTAAGAGATGATGGGAATTCAGTCGCGCACATAAATTGAACAATGAGAATCGCATCTGGATATCTGCTTCTATGCATATCCATCCTGGCATGCATGCCAGCGTGCAGCCCTCCGAACAGAAAATTCAGCAATGACCACCTCAGGGAAAAATTGATCTCATCTGAACAAAAGACCATGGGTTCCGTGGGCACAGGCGAAGACATGACCGCTGACAATGACGCCACGATGGACTTTTTCAGCGATGAAGAATCACTGGACGCCGCCAAGAGATTCTATAGATACAACAAATACGCGCTTAAGGAAGTCCTTGGACAAATGCCGAAAGATTGGCGGACCGCCAATAGAAAAGACCAGAAAGCGTGGAACAGGTCGAAGAATGAGAAATGCGGCACTGTTGGCGGCGCGCGGTACAGATCAAAAACAATCCGTGAACGCACCGACACCCTCAACTGCCACTCAAGCGCCATCACGTGGAGAGCGGCTCGTCTTGTTCTGGAGGCTGACCGTTTCCACCGAGAAGGCCGGCAGCAAGGCCAACCATAGCGTCGACCGGACACGCCATTTCGCCAAATTTCATGCATAGACATTCCCCCCAACAATTCGCTCCAGCAACACACACGATCACTGATGAAAATCCATGCAATAGCTCGAACCTTCATTCTGGCGGGATCCTGCTTCAGTGCTGCTGACTTTGCCGATGCAACCCCGCTTGGAATAGGGAGAGAGGCGCAGGTCATCCTTGTCGATGGTATTCCGGCGATCTGCGTCCCAAGCAAGAGCAGAACTTCATTTGCAGTTGGCCGCGTGATGATCCATGAGAGCCGCGCACCAAGTGGAACCTGGGCTATTGAGCTGGCAGCGGGCGCCAAGCCCCTGACACTCATGCCGGGTGATTGCATGTCATACGGAAAGGTGCCGGATGGCTATATTCCAGTATCCACCCATGAAAGGGCGCTCAATCCAACGCTTTCACTGAACAGGCCGTATGTATTCAGTATGGATACCGCTCGCACGGTCGAGAGTGTTGTTCAGACCCGCTTTTATTCCACCGTGTTCTGCATCAAGACTGGAGGGAGCGGAGAGCTTGCAGTTCATAAGGGGCAGGCCTGCGTCGGCAATCATTGAAGCGGTGCGAAGCGGCAGGCGTCACCACATCGCGGGAGATCCTGCGTACCACCTAGCGCGTGCGTGTGGATGGCGCCTAGAAGGACGACATCGGCGACGGCGCGCGCGAAGGCCTGCTGCTGGCCTGCCGGGGGCTGGCGGAGTATGTGGAGCTGCAGTTGCACGCGGCATGAGCCGCGCCGCCACGCCCGCCGATTGTTTTGATTTGGCAAATAGTGATGGCGCTTTATAGGCGTTTATCCGGCCAATGCCGAGGACTACCTTGAGGCTCATCGATCCCCTTCTGGAGAATCCCATGAGCAAGCGCAATGCCGTTTTCCCGGCCGGCCGGCAGGACCTGTACACCTCGCAGACCTATTCGGCCGCGATCCAGTCGGGTGACCTGCTGTTCGTGTCCGGCCAGGTGGGCAGCCGCAGCGACGGGACACCCGAGCCCGACTTCGAGGCGCAGGTCCGCCTGGCCTTCGCGAACCTGGAGGCAACCCTGAAGGCCGGTGGTTGCGGGCTTGACGACATCGTCGACGTGACCACCTTCCATACGGACCCGCAGAACCAGTTCGGAACCGTCATGACCGTAAAGAGCGAGGTCTTCCCCGAGAAGCCCTATCCCAACTGGACGGCGGTGGGCGTCAACTGGCTTGCCGGATTCGACTTCGAGATCAAGGTGATCGCCCGCATTCCGGACTGAGCATGCCGCCTCCGGGAGATCGTGTGCGCGAGCGCGTGCCGCTCAGGCAGCGGTCGCGAAATCAGGACTCCGCTCGCCGGACTGCGCCCGATAGGGCACGTGCGATATCGCCCAGTGTCTTGGCAGTGAAGGCCGAATCGCCATTGCTTTCAACGATGCAGGCATCGAGATACGCGGCCATTTCTTCAGGCGTACGGAGATGCGTGGCCACCTCAAATGCTTCGAGTTCACTCTTCTTTTTGACAGCCCTGCGTATGCGACTCCGGCGCCTGGCAAACGCGCTGCAATTCGCCACAGGAGAAAGAACGCTGCGGAAGCGAGCGACTGCGGGATGGTGCCGCTTATCCGAATCGAACGGATGACCTACTGTTTACAAGACAGTTGCTCTACCAACTGAGCTAAAGCGGCATGGGTGACGCACGGGCGGCAGCGCCGCAGTGGGGGGATTCTAGCGCAGTCGCGCGCATTCCAGCGACTGTTGCCGGGCGGCGCCGCTGCGCTGCTGTACCTGCGCAGGCTGTGCGGTGCCGGCCAGCTGCCCGTCCAGCCACCACTGGCCGGCATCACCGCTGGCTACCAGGCGCGGCTGGAAGCCGGCGGCCTGCACCGCAGCGATACGCCGCTCGGCGCCTTCGCGGTTGCGGTACTGGCCCAGCGCCACGGCGTTGGCGTCCTCACCCTGGCTGATGATGTAGTAGTCGCCCAGGCCCGCAGCGACGATGCGCTTGACCGTGGCCTGCGCCTCTTCGCGGCTGGCGGCGGCCGGCAGCAGCACGCGGTAGCGGGCACTGCCGCTGGCGGCCGGCTGCTCGCGCAGGCGCGCCTGGCTGAGCAGTGCGCCGGCCCGGCCCTGCGCCGCGCTGGCGGCGGCACGATCGGCGAACGGACCCAACGCGATGCAGCGCGGCGGCTCGCTGACGGCAGGCGCCTGCGCGACCGGCGGTGCGACCGGCGCCGGCGCTGGCGTCGGGCTGGAGGTTGCTTCCACACCCGGCGCCTTGGCCGGCTCGGCTTGCGGCTTGGCCGGCGCGGCAGGGGCAGGAGTGGACGCCACGGCGGTCGCCGCTGCGGGGTCGCGCTCCACCAGTGCTGGCGCCGGTGCCTCCGACGATGCCTGCGCGGCCACCGCCGCATCGGTGCCGCCGGGCACCCAGCGCAGTTCGGCCACGCCGGCCGGCCGCGGTGGCGGCGCAGGCTTCTGCGACGCATCGCGCAGCAGCCACCAGCAGGCAACGCCAAGATTGAGGATGGCCAGGACGACGATCAGGGCACGGGTGAGCATGCGCGGATACTAGCCTGCAGGCTGGTGCACCGCCCAGCGGGCGAGGCCGTCCAGCACCAGCGAGGGGTGGTAGTCGGCGCCGTCCAGCAATGGCATCAGCGCGGGCGCGCCGCCACCGTGCACCAGCAGCGACGGCATCACACCCAGCAGTGCCTGCGCCTGCTGCGCACTGCGCTCGACCAGCGCCACCGCAGCACCATCGCAACCGGAGGCGAGTGCGTCGGCGGTGTCATTGGCAAACTCGCTGTAATCGCCGCCACTGGCGGGCAGCTGCACGGCGCGCGCATGCAGTGCTTCGCGCATGGTGGTGGGTGATGCGGCGATGCGGCCGCCGTGATGCTGGCCACGGGCATCGAGCAGGTCGATGGTCAGCGCCGTGCCCACGCCCACCACCAGCACCGGGCGCTGCGCCTTGGCGGCGGCCAGCAGGGCAAGGAAGCGATCCACGCCGAACTTCTCCGGGCGCGCGTAGGCGATGCGCACGCCTGCGCATTCGGCGCTGGTGCGCACCACATGCACGTGGTCGAAGCGCCGCTGCAGCTGGTCCAGCATGGCGCTGGTCAGCGAAGGTGCGGCCACGCTGGCGACGAACGCTGTCGCGCCGCTGGGCAGGCTGTGCGGCGGCTGCCCGGCCATGCCTTCGGCGCCATGCGCCCAGGCCTGTACGTCGCCCGCGCGATCCCCCTGCAACGGCGCGAACTTGAAGCGCGAATTGCCAAGATCGAACAACCAGTCGCTCATGCCGCCCTCACCGTGACTTCGCCGGCATGCAGGCGGCGCTCGCAGCCGTCGATGCTCACGCGCAGCGCGCCGTCATCGGCCAGGCCCAGTGCGGTGCCGTGCCGCCACTGCCCCTCCAGCTCGACGCGCACCTCGCGGCCGGCCAGCATGTCGAAGGCGGCGTAGCGCGGCAGGAACGGGGCCAGCCCTTCGCGATCGAATTCCTCCAGCGCCGGCAGCAGCCGTGCGAGCACGGCGGCGACGACGATGTTGCGGTCGACCGGCGCGCCGGCCAGTGTGTCCAGATCCACCCAGGGCTGGGTGATCTGCTCGGCGAACGAGGGCGGCATGTGCGTGTTGATGCCGATGCCGATCACCGCGCGGGCCGGACCGGCGTATTCGCCGCCGCCCTCGGCGAGCAGGCCGACCAGCTTGCGACGGCCATCGACGATCAGATCATTCGGCCACTTCAGCTGCGCCTGGGTGAAACCCAGATCGTGCAGCGCTTCGGCCACGGCGATGCCGGCAACCAGGCTCAGCCCCGCCAGCCGGCCAAGGCCCCCGGAGAACAGGCGCAGCACCGACAGATAGACGTGGGCCGCCAGCGGCGAGGCCCAGGTGCGGCCGCGCCGCCCCCGCCCTCCGGTCTGGCGTTCGGCCAGCAGGACGCTGACCCCGCGCTGGGGCGCGCTGCACCGCAGCAATTCGGCATTGGTGGAATCCACCGTCCAGGCCACCTGCAGGTCATGCAGCAGGGACAGGGCATCGGCCGGCAGGGCGGCACGGATGGCCGCCGGGTCCAGCAGCTCGACCGGGCGGGTCAGGCCATAGCCTTCGCCGGCACGGCCCTCGATATCGACACCTGCGGCCCTAAGCCCTTGAATGCGCTTCCAAATTGCCGCCCGGGTCTGACCCAGCTCACGGGCCAGGGCGTCGCCGGACAGGCGACCGGCAGCGAGTTTGGCCAGCAATTGGCGATCGTCCACGGCAGCTTCCACGAAGTCAGGACGGAATTATGCGGGAAAGCCGCCAGCGACGCCCGCCACGGGGCCGGCAGCGGGCTTCCAATCCGGTGCCGGGTTCGGGCTAGAATCGGGAACTCACCTTCCCTTAACGTGGATGTCGTCAATGCGCCGTTATGCCCATTGCCTGATCCTGCTGACGATGCCCTTCGCGGCGTCGGCCACAGCAGCACTGGATGACAGCCGCGGCGCCTGTGTGTCCTCCAACGGCGATGCCGCCTCGCAGCGCGCACCGACGGCATCGACCACCACGGCCAAGCCTGCTCCGGCACGCCCGGCGGCCAGCAGCGCGACCAGCACCGGCGGTGGCGGCAGCGATGAGGACATGCTGCAGCGGCTGCGCGCGCCGAAGTGGCACAGCTACCTGCCAGGAATGTTCCGCTGATCAAGTCGTTGCTGCAGTGGCTGCGGCCCGCACCGCGACCGATCGAAGACGCATACTGGGATGAGGCCTGCCGCCGTGCGGCATGGCTGCAGGGGCTTTCCGACGAACGACGCGCCCGGCTGCGCACGCTGGCGGCGCGCTTCCTGCATGAGAAGACCATCACCCCGATCGGCAACCTGCAGCTGCAGGCCGCCGACGGCGTGCTGCTGGCGGCCCTGTGCTGCCTGCCACTGCTGGAGTTCGGCGAGGTGGGGCTGCAGGGCTGGTCGCAGCTGATCGTGTACCCCGACGCATTCCGCGTGCATCGCAGCCACATGGATGCGGCGGGCGTGCTGCACGAATGGGACGACGAGCTGATCGGCGAATCGTGGGACAGCGGGCCGTTGATCCTGTCCTGGGCCGACGTGCAGGCCGATCTGGCCGCACCGCACGAGGGCTACTGCGTGGCGGTGCACGAGATGGTGCACAAGCTCGATGCGCTCGATGGCGCGATGGACGGCACACCGCCGCTGCCGCGTGCGTGGCAACGTGAGTGGGCTGCTGTCTTCCAGCAGTCCTACGATGCGTTCTGCGCGCAGGTGGATGCCGGCCAGGAGACGCTGATCGACCCGTATGCCGCCGAAGCACCGGAGGAGTTCTTCGCGGTCGCCAGCGAGTACCACTTCTCCGCCCCGGACGTGCTGGCCGAAGCGCTGCCCGATGTTGCCGCGCATCTGCGGCGCTTCTATGGTGAACCGCCGGCGCGGGGTGGCTGAGTCATGTCATCGGTTCGCCGGGCGTGGCCCGGCGCTGCCGTTTGGCCGTAGGTAGCGCCGGGCCATGCCCGGCGGCGTGGATTACGGGCCCGGCGGCAGACGCACTTCGAAGCGGGCGCCGTCCAGTTCGCTGGAACGGCCGACCGCCAGTTCGCCGCGGTAATCCTTGATCAGGTCCTGCACGATCGACAGGCCGATGCCGTGGCCCTGCACGCGTTCGTCGCCACGTACACCACGCTGCAGCACCTTGCCGATATCGTCCGGCGCGATGCCGGGGCCGTCGTCGTCCACGGCCAGCAGCAGGCCGGCGCGGCGTGCATTCGGTGCCGGCAGGGGCTGCGCGGTCAGCAGGACACGGCGCTTGGCCCACTTGAAGGCGTTTTCCAGCAGATTGCCCAGCAGTTCCTGCAGGTCACCCGGCTCGCCATGGAAGCGCGCGGCCGGATCGATGTCGAACTCGCACAGCACGCCCTTGGCCGCATAGACCTTTTCCAGGCCCCGCACGATCTCTTCGGCGTTGGACTCGATCGGCAACGGTGCGGAGAACAGCTTGTGGCCCGACGACGCAGCGCGCGCCAGCTGATAGGACACCAGGTTGTTCATGCGTTGCAGCTGCACGTCCAGCTCTTCGCGCAACGCGCCATCACCGGCACCGCTGTCCATCTGCGTGCGCAGCACCGCGATCGGCGTTTTCAGGCTGTGCGCAAGATCCGCCAGGGTGTTGCGCTGGCGTTCGAGGTTCTCGCGCTCACTTTCGATGAAGGCATTGATGCTGTCGGTCAGCGGCTCCAGCTCGCGTGGGTGGCGCTCGCTCATGCGCTCGGTCTCGCCGCGCTGCACCTTGGTCAGCTCGGTGATCACGCGACGCAGCGGACGCAGGCTCCACTGCAGGATGACGGTCTGCAGCAGCAGCAGGATCAGGCCGATGCCACCCAGGTAGAACCAGACACGGCTGCGGAACACCCGCAGCTGCGCACCGAGCGCGCGCGAGTCTTCCATCACGTAGATGGTGTACGGGAACTCGGTGGCGGGATCGGCATCGGCGTCCCACACCAGGCCCAGGCCGTAGCGGTACACCGAGCCCTGGCTGCCGTCGATCTGGATCATCGGCAGCGGGCCTTCGAACACCTCCTGGCGTGGCGCAAGCAGTCCGCCGCCGACGGTGGGCAGCATCGGGCCTTCGGCCGACATCGAATTGCCCTTGCCGTCCGGCATCACCACCTGCAGGTAGAGACCGCTGCCGGGCACGTCGAAGCGCGGATCCGGTGGCTGCTCGCGGATGTACAGCGAACGATCGCGGGTGAAGTCGATGCCGGCCGCATAGGCGGTGGCGTAGTTCTTCAGGCGCTCACGCAGGTTGGCCTTCGCCGTATCGGCGAAGGCGGCGTCCAGCGCGTAACCGGCCAGGGCCAGGAACGCGACCAGGCCCACGGACGCGGCGAACAGCTGGCGCGCCTGCAGGGAGCGCGGCCGCCAGCGTCGGAAGAACCACAGACGGCCGGACATCGTGCAATCGCCAGGGTGAGCCGGCTCAGCCCTCGTTGCGCGGGATCGCGAAACGGTAGCCGCGGCCGCGCACGGTCTCGATCGGCTTCAGCTCGCCGTCCGGGTCCAGCTTCTTGCGCAGGCGGCCGATGAACACTTCCAGCACGTTCGAGTCGCGGTCGAAGTCCTGCTGGTAGATGTGCTCGGTGAGGTCGGCCTTGGAGACCAGTTCACCGGCATGCATCATCAGGTACTCCAGCACCTTGTACTCGTAGCTGGTCAGGTCGACATTGCTGCCGGAAACGCTGACCGTCTGCGCGGCGAGATCCAGTGCGACCGGGCCGCATTCCAGCGTCGGCTTGCTCCAGCCGGCGGCGCGGCGCAGGAGCGCGTTGACGCGGGCCAGCAGCTCTTCGACGTGGAACGGCTTGACCAGGTAATCGTCGGCGCCCTGCTTCAGGCCCTCGACCTTGTCCTGCCAGCTCGACCGCGCGGTCAGGATCAGCACCGGGAACTTCTTGCCCTCGTCACGCAGCGCCTTGATCAGCTCCATGCCCGACATCTTGGGCAGGCCGAGGTCGATGATGCCGACGTCGAACGGGACTTCGCGCCCCATGTAGAGGCCTTCCTCGCCGTCCTGCGCAGCATCGACGGCAAAGCCTTCGCGCTTGAGCCGGGCTGCCAGGGTCTCACGCAGCGGGGCTTCGTCTTCGACCAGAAGGATACGCATGAACTCTCCCTAGTGTCCTGGGTGTGGCCCGGAGGCCAGTGGGGTACGGGTTGATAGCGACAACTATCCCTGTTCAGGGGTTATCGCCGCGTAGTGAAGACATATCCGACCGCGGCGTGCGCGGCTGTGAACGCGACGGGGCGGGGTCGTCCATGTAGCGGACCCGGCCCCGGTCGTCCATGTACTTGACCCGGTTGATGTCACGACCATCGAACGGCACCCGTTCGGCGCCCAGGATGTGGCCACCGGTGGTGCGCTGCACGCGGCGCACGGCATCGGACAGCGAGCGCTCGTCGCCACGGCCACCCCGCTCGCTCCGCTCCATCATCTCCGCCCGGCCGTGTTCCGCACGCGGGGGCTGCTGTGCCATTGCCGACGACAGCGGCGCAGCCGCCAGCACCACGCAGGTGGCCAGGGCAATGCGGCAATGGAGGGGAGCGGAAGACATCGATGCGATCCTAGCCGAGCACGGCGATTCGTTCAAAAGTCGTAAATCCGGGAACCGGGTGCGGGACCCGGTCTTTACAATTCCTTTGCAAATTCTTGGTTTGGGGCAGTGAATCCGATCTGAACTTTTCCGGGCGAACCGCAGGTTTGTTCATCTAAGTGAACATTCGGGACGAATCGGCCGGCGTTGTCAAGTCAGGAATGTGACGGACGTCACGCAGCGGCACGGTCAGCGTCGCGCTCGGTGACGGCAAGGGCCTGTTCGACCAATGTCCAGTCGGCGCTTGGACGGTGCGCACCCTCGCTCAATACCTGGCGGAACGCGCGCCCACCGGGCTGCCCATGGAACAGGCCGAGCAGGTGACGGGTGATGTGCTTCAGGGCCATGCCCTCGCCCAGACGGGCCTCGACATACGGGCGCAGCGCGCGCAGCAGGTCCGCGCGCGACCGCAGCGGCGTACCGGTGTGCAGCGCTTCCAGCTGATGCAGCAGATAGGGATCGTGGTACGCGGCCCGGCCCAGCATCACGCCATCGACATGGCCGGCCTGGGCCTGCACGGCTTCCATGCTGGCCAGGCCACCGTTGAGCACCACCGGCAGCGCGGGCCGCTCCTGCTTCAGGCGGTAGGCCCAGTCGTACTTCAGCGGCGGAACCTCACGGTTCTCCTTGGGCGACAGGCCCTTCAGCCAGGCATTGCGCGCGTGCACCACCACCATTGCTGCACCGGCAGCGACCTGGCGATCGACGAAGCTGGCGAACGCCTCGTACTCGTTGTCCTCATCCACGCCCAGACGGCACTTCACGGTCACCGGGATGTCGACCGCATCGACCATCGCGGCCACGCATTCGGCCACCAGCACCGGCTCGCGCATCAGGCAGGCACCGAAGCGGCCGGCCTGCACGCGATCGGACGGGCAGCCGCAGTTGAGGTTGACCTCGTCGTAGCCCCAGTCCGCGGCGATGCGCGCGGCCTGCGCCAGCAGGGCCGGATCGCTGCCACCCAGCTGCAGGGCCAGCGGCTGTTCGCTGCGGTCGAAGCCGAGCAGGCGCTCGCGGTCACCATGGATGACCGCGTTGGCGTGCACCATCTCCGTGTACAGCCGCGCCCCGGGAGCCAGCACGCGGTGGAACACGCGGCAATGGCGGTCCGTCCAGTCCATCATCGGGGCGACGGACAGGCGCAGGGAATCGGCGTAACGGGCGGTGGCGGACGTCATCGGAGCGTTGATCGTGGAGACTGGCATTGCCAGTGAGATCAATAGTTTACACCGGGTGGCTGAATGCGCCCGGTCAGCCGCGCGGCGAGCGCCGGTTGGGCCCGGTTCCGGCTGGCGGCCGGGCATGGCCCGGCGCCACCAGCATGCCCTACGCGATCAGTGCCCGCCGCGTGCGCCACCCACCTGCTCGATCAGCGTCTGGCTGGCCGCATTGAGCCCCACCACGGTTACCTCTGCTCCGTGCGCGGCCAACTTTTCCTGCGCGCGCTCCAGCGCGGCCACGGCGGTCAGATCCCACAGGTGGGCATCGCGCAGATCAATCTGCACCTTCGGCGCCACATGCTGATAGTCGAACGCTGCGCCCAACTGTCCCGCCGAGGCAAAGAACACCTGCCCGCGCACGCGGTAGACCTGCGTCTCATGGGCATCGTCGCGCTGCACCTCCAGCAAGCGGCCTACTTTGCGCGCGAAGAACAACGCCGACAGCAGCACGCCGCTGAGCACGCCCTTGGCCAGGTCGTGGGTGGCCACGGTGACCACCACGGTCAGCAACATCACGGCCGAGGAACTGCGCGGGTGCGTGCGCAGGTCGCGCAGCGAGCGCCAGCTGAAGGTGCCGATGCTGACCATGATCATCACCGCCACCAGGGCGGCCATCGGGATCTGCCGCACCAGGTCGCTGCCGTACACCACCAGTACCAGCAGCAGCACGCCAGCCACCAGGCACGACAGGCGGCCACGGCCACCGGAGGTCACGTTGATGACCGACTGGCCGATCATCGCGCAGCCGGCCATGCCGCCGAGAAAGCCGGTTACCGTATTCGCCACGCCCTGGCCGATGCATTCGCGATTGCGCTCGCTGGGTGTCTCGGTGATGTCCTCGACGATCTGCAGGGTCATCATCGATTCGAGCAGGCCGACCACGGCCAGCGTGGCCGACACCGGCAGCAGGATGCGCAGCGTCTCCCAGCTGAGCGGGACATCGGGCAGCAGGAAATGCGGCAGGCTGTCGGGCAGCTGGCCCATGTCGCCAACACTGCGCACGTCGATACCGAAGCCGATCACCACCGCGGTGAGCATCACGATGGCCACCAGCGGCGAGGGCACGGCGCGGGTGAGGCGCGGCAGCAGATAGATGATGACCAGCGCCGCCGCGCACAGCACGTAGACCGTAGGACCGCGGCCGATCAGTTCCGGCATCTGCGCCAGGAAGATCAGGATCGCCAGCGCATTGACGAAGCCGGTGATGACCGAGCGCGAGACGAAGCGCATCAGCGAGCCCAGTTTGAACACGCCTGCCAGCACCTGCAGCAAGCCGGCCAGGATGCTGGCGGCGAACAGGTACTGCAGGCCGTGATCCTTCACCAGGTCGACCATCACCAGCGCCATCGCGCCAGTGGCAGCAGAGATCATGCCAGGGCGGCCACCCGCGATGGCGGTGATGACGGCGATGGAGAAGGCGGCGTACAGGCCGACCTTGGGGTCGACGCCGGCAATGAGCGAGAACGCGATGGCCTCGGGAATCAGGGCCAGGGCGACGACGATGCCGGACAACAGGTCGCCACGGACGTTGCCGAGCCATTGCTGGCGCAGGGGATAGGACGTTTGCATGGGAAAGCTCCGCGCGCAGGCGGGCGTGGCCGCATGGCGCTGCAGTGGAAAGACACGGGTTCCTGAGCCGGGCGGGCCGGCTGCCGATGTGCGGCAAGGGTCAGGGTGGCGTGATCACTGCAGGCGGGTGTCGGTACGTGGGAGGGGCGCAGTCTACGGGAAGCGGCTGCATGAAGGTAGCGCGGTCGGCCGCCAGACGCATCGGAGCATGGCTCCGCTCTACAATCGGGTCATGGCTACCGATCGCCCCCACTTCTTCGACCCCACCACCGAACAGGGGGTGCTGCGCCTGTCGATTGCCGGTGCGTTGCTGCTGGCGCTGACTGCGGTGGTGTTCGGCCTGCTGGCCAATTCCTCGCTCATCATCTTCGATGGCATCTACGGGCTGATCGATGTGGTGATGACCTGGCTGTCGCTGCTGGTCGCGCGCCTGATCGCGCTGTCGACCAACACCGATGCGCTGCAGTCGCGCCTCAACCAGCGCTTTACCATGGGCTTCTGGCACCTGGAACCGATCGTGCTGGGCGTGAGCGGCACGCTGATGATCGGTGCGGCGCTGTATGCACTGGTCAATGCCGTGGACGCGCTGATGTCCGGCGGCCGCCACATCGCGCTGGGGCCGGCGATGATCTTCGCCGCGCTGTCCCTGCTGGCCGAGGCAGCGCTGGGCGTGTTCGTGCTGCGCGCCAACCGCCGCATCGGTTCGGAGTTCATCGCGCTGGACGCGAAGAACTGGATGATCGCGGCCAGCATGTCGGCCTGCTATCTGGTCGCCTTCCTGGGCGGCGCGCTGGTGCGTGGCACCGCGTGGGACTGGATCGGGCCGTACATCGACCCGGCCATCCTCGCCTTCGTCTGCGTACTGGTGATGATCGCGCCGCTGGGCACGGTGCGGCGGGCATTGGCCGGCATCCTGCTGGTGACTCCGCCGGAGCTGCAGGCCCACGTGGACGCAGTGGCGCGCACGATCGTCGCCAGGCATGGCTTCGTCGAACACCGCAGCTATGTGGCGCAGGTGGGACGTGGCGAGCAGATCGAGCTGTTCTTCGTGGTCCCGGCCGATGATCCGCCGCGGCCTCTGCGGGAGTGGGACCAACTGCGTGACGAGATCGGCGATGCACTGGGCGAAGCCTCGCCGGACCGGTGGCTGACGATCATGTTCACCACCGATCGGGAATGGACGATCTAGACAGGCAGGACGATCGGTCAAATTTCTCAGACGGTCTGTCACCCATCGTCCTTGGAAAGCGGGCAAAGTAGGCTCCAACGCACTACCACCCACTGACCAGGAGCATCCCGATGTCCATCGAAAAGGTTCTGTACACCGCCCAGGCGACCTCCACCGGCGGCCGTGAAGGCCGTTCCGTCTCCTCCGACAACGTGCTCGACATCCAGCTGTCGACCCCGCGCGAGCTGGGCGGCGCGGGCGGCCCGGGCACCAACCCGGAGCAGCTGTTCGCCGCCGGCTACTCGGCCTGCTTCCTGGGCGCGCTGAAGTTCGTGGCCGGCCAGGCCAAGGTCGCGCTGCCGGCCGACACCACCGTGACCGGCAAGGTGGGCATCGGCCAGATCCCGACCGGCTTCGGCATCGAGGCCGAGCTGACCATCAACGTGCCGGGCGTGCCGCGCGAGCAGGTTGAAGCGCTTGTGCAGAAGGCGCACATCGTGTGCCCGTACTCGAATGCCACCCGCGGCAACATCGACGTGACGCTGATCGTCGCCTGATGGAGGCGGGGTCGGATCCCTTTGCAACGGCAAAGGGCTCTGACCCCAGCGGCTAAATGGGGTCAGATCCCTTTCGCGTTGCGAAAGGGATCTGACCCCGGGGCTCCAAGCGCAAAAAAAATGGGCGGATGCCGGTCGAAACCAGGCATCCGCCCATCCCACCCCGGGTGGGCCCCGGCACGCGGCCAGGGACGCATTCGCTTACTTCTCGCTGGTGATGAGCTGTACGACGCTGGAGAAATCCAGCTTGCCGCGCCCGGCCTGGTGATTCATCGAATACAGGTTGCGGGCCACTTCACCCAGCGGGATGGAGGCGCCGACACTCATCGCCGCTTCCACTGCCAGGCCCATGTCCTTGAGCATCAGGTCGCTGCCGAAGCCGCCGCTGTAGCCACGCGAGGCTGGCGCATTCTCCAGCACGCCCGGCCACGGATTGCACACTTCGGTGGCCCAGCTGCGGCCGGTGCTCACCGCCATCATCTGCGACAGCACCTTCGGGTCCAGACCGTGCGCCACGCCCAGTGCGATGGCCTCGCCGGTGACGGCCATGATCACGCCCAGCGCCATGTTGTTGCACAGCTTGGCCACCTGGCCGGCACCACTGGCGCCAACGTGGAAGATGTTCCTGCCCATCGCCTGCAGCACCGGGCGCGCACGCTCCAGTGCATCCTCCTCACCACCGACGATGAAGGTGAGGGTGCCGGCCTGGGCACCGGCCGTGCCGCCGGAAACCGGCGCATCGATCATCTGCAGGCCGCGTGCGGCCGCCGCTTCGGACACCTTGCGGGCGCTGGCCGGAGCGATCGTGCTGCAATCGATGACCAGCGCGCCGGCCGGAATCGCGGCGAGAATGCCGTCATCGCCGAGGTACAGGCCTTCGACGTGGCGACTGGCCGGCAGCATCGAGATCACCACCTCGGCGTCGGCCAGGGTGTCACGTGCTGACGACGCGGCACCGGCACCGGCGTCGACGGCGGCCTGCACGGCGGCCGGCACCAGATCGAACACGCGCACGGTGTGGCCGTTCTTGACCAGATTGGCGGCCATCGGGCCACCCATGTTGCCCAACCCAATGAATGCAATGCGGCTCATGCCAGGCTCCTTTCAGCGGCAGGGGTACCCAGGTCGGCCAGCGGATGCGCGGCATCGGCCCAGGGCGAAGCGAAGAACGTATCGGCCCACAGGGCGCTGGCTTCGGCCAGCGTGGCGGGGTTCCACGACGGCGTGCGGTCCTTGTCGATCAGCAGCGCACGGATGCCTTCGGCGAAATCGCCGTGGGCAGCGCAGTGCAGGGCGACGATGTATTCCAGGCGGTAGACCGCAGCCAGATCCTGGCCCGCGCTGCGGCGCTGCAGCTCGAACGCCAGCCGCGCCGAACCGGGCGCGCCGGCCGCGAGGGTCTTCTGGGCGGCCTGCAGCCAGGCATCCTCGGTCTGCAGGTGGGCGATGCCTTCGACGATGGCATCGAGGTCATCGCCGCTGCACAGTGCGTCGACCTTCGCCGCGTTGGCCAGCAGCGGACCGGTCGCGGCATCGCTGGCATACGATTGCAGCAGGTGACCCAGGCGCTCGTGGTTGCTCGCGGCGTCGCGCGACCAGGCCACCTGCAGCAGTGCATCGAACACATCGCTGCGGCGCGCTTCGGCCACGTGCACGTCGGCCAGGCCGGCATAGATCGCATCGCCCGGGTTGAGCAGTGCACCGGTCAAGGCCAGGAACAGGCCACCCTTGCCCGGCACGCGCGGCAGCAGCCAGCTGCCACCCACGTCCGGGAACAGACCGACGGTGATCTCCGGGAACGCGAGCTTGGAGCGCTCGCTGACCACGCGGTGGCTGGCACCGGACATCAGGCCGATGCCCCCTCCCATGACGATGCCATGGCCCCAGCACAGGATCGGCTTGGCATAGGTGTGGATGAGGTAATCCACGCGGTACTCGACGTCGAAGAACTCGGCCGCGTAGTCGTTGTCGCGGATATCGCTGCGGCCGGCCTCGCGGAATGCACGCATGCTCTGGTACAGGCTGTGCAGGTCACCGCCGGCGCAGAACGCCTTTTCACCGGCGCCCTGCAGCACCACCATCGCGATGCCGTCGTCGTCGGCCCAGGCATTGAGCTGCTTCAGCAGCAGGTGCGCCATCGGCAGCGAGAAGCCATTGAGCGTGCGCGGCGCGTTCAGCGTGGCGATGCCGATGCGCGCGCCATTGCCGGCCACGCGCTCTTCGAACAGGACCGGCGCTTCGTCGGCGACCGTGGTCATGCGTTCTTCCACTGCGCGGCGCGCTTTTCCAGGAAGGCGTTCACGCCCTCGACCTGGTCGGCGGTATCGAACAGATCGACGAAGGCCTCGCGTTCGGCCACCAGCGCCGAGGCGTGGGTGCCGGTGCGGGTGGACTGCACCAGCGTCTTGCAGGCCGCGATGCTGGTCGGGCTCTGCTTGCCGGCCTTCTTCGCCCATTCCAGCGCCAGCGCCTTGGACTCGCCCTTGCCGACCTTCTCCTCGGCCAGGCCGATGCGCAGCGCGGTCTCGGCATTGATGCGCTCGCCCAGCAGGATCATGCGCTTGGCCCAGCCCTCGCCCACCAGCCGTGGCAGGTTCTGGGTACCACCGGCGCACGGCAGCAGGCCGACGGTGGCCTCCGGCAGCGCGACCTGGGCGTGGTCTTCGATGATGCGCAGGTCGCAGGCCAGCGCGCATTCCAGCCCGCCGCCCATCGCATAGCCGTTGATTGCGGCGATCGACACGCCGCGGAACCCGGACAGCGCCTCGAAGGCTTCGCCGAAGCGGCGTGCGGCCTCGCGCGCGGCCGCCTTGTCGCCGGAGGCGAACTGGTTCAGATCCGCGCCGGCGGAGAAGAACTTCTCGCCATCACCGGTGATCACCAGCGCGTAGATGTCGCGGTCCGCATTGAGCGCAGCCACCAGGTCGCGCAGCGCGGACAGGCTGTGCACGGTCCAGGTATGCGCCGGCGGGTTGTGCAGGGTGACCACGGCGGTGTGGCCATCGGCCTCGACCTTCAGGCCCACGTGCTCCTGGGTACGCCAATCCTTCATCGCAGTTCCTCTTCGGTGTTGAGCAGGTGACGGGCAACGATCACCCGCATGATCTCGTTGGTGCCTTCCAGGATCTGGTGCACGCGGCAGTCACGCAGCAGGCGTTCGATCGGGTATTCGCGGATGTAGCCGTAGCCGCCGTGGATCTGCAGCGCTTCGTTGCAGACAGTGAAACCGGCATCGGTGGCGAAGCGCTTGGCCATTGCGCACCACACGTTGGCGTCGCTGGCGCCGGCATCGAGCTTGCGCGCGGCGGTATGCACCATCTGCCGGGCGGCCACCAGCTGGGTGACCATGTCGGCCAGCTTGAACTGCAGTGCCTGGAACTCGGCCAGCGCCTTGCCGAACTGGCGACGCTCGCCCATGTAGCGGCGTGCGGCATCCAGCGCGCCCTGCGCGGCACCCAGCGAACAGGCGGCGATGTTGATGCGGCCGCCATCGAGTCCCTTCATCGCCAGCTTGAAGCCACCGCCTTCCTCTCCGAGAAGGTGGCTGACCGGCACGCGGACGTTCTCGAAGGTGATGCCACGGGTGGGCTGGCTGTTCCAGCCCATCTTCTCTTCCTTGCGGCCGAAGCTGATGCCCGGCAGGTCCGACGGCACCGCGATGGCGCTGACGCCGCCGGCACCGGCACCGCCGGTGCGCGCCATCACCACCAGCAGTTCGGTGGCGCCGGCGCCGGAGATGAAGGCCTTGGCGCCGTTCAGCACGAAGTGGTCGCCATCGCGCACGGCGGTGGTTTTCAGCGAGGCGGCATCGGAACCGGCGCCCGGTTCGGTCAGGCAGTACGAGGCCAGCTTGATGCCCGCCGCCAGATCGTTGCCCCACGCGTCGCGCAGTGCCGGCTGACCCCACTTGGACACCATCCACGAGGCCATGTTGTGGATGCTGATGTAGGCCGCCGTCGAGGGGTCGACACTGGCGAGCTCCTCGATGACGACGGCGGCGTCCAGCCGGCTCAGGCCGCTCCCGCCCACTTCCGGGTCCATGTACAGACCGCAGAAGCCCAGTTCACCGGCCTTGGCGATCGCCTCGCGCGGAAAGATGCCCTCCGCATCCCATCGCGCGGCGTGCGGCGCCAGTTCGGCCAGTGCGAAGTCGCGGGCGGCCTCGCGGTAGGCCTGCTGCGCTTCTTCCAGTTCCGTCGTCATCGAGTGGCTCATGGCTGCTCCTGCCGTTACTTCAGGCTGATCGTGGTGTTGACGCCGTGGCTCAGCGTCTCGTCATCGAACCAGCGCGCGGTGACGGTCTTGGTCTGGGTGTAGAACAGCACCACCTGCTTGCCGTACGGGCCCAGGTCACCCAGCTTGGAGGCGCGCGAACCGGTGAAGGAGAACAGCGGCACCGGCACCGGGATCGGCACGTTGATGCCGACCTGGCCGACGTCGATGTCTTCCTGGAACCTGCGCGCGGCGGCGCCGGACTGGGTGAACAGTGCGGTGCCGTTGCCGTTCGGGTTGCTGTTGACCATCGCGATGGCGTCTTCCAGCGTTTCCGCTTCCAGGATCACCAGCACCGGCCCGAAGATTTCTTCCTGGTAGATGCGCATGTCGGTGGTGACACCGGCAAAGATGGTCGGGCCGACGAAGTTGCCCTTCTCGAAGCCATCGACCTGCGGATTGCGGCCATCGAGCACCAGCTGCGCGCCCTGCTCCACGCCCGAGGCGATCAGGCCTTCCACGCGCTCGCGCGCGCTGCAGGAAATCACCGGGCCGACATCGGTACCGGACACGGTGCCACCGCTGACCTTCAGGGTCTTGGCCTTGGCCACCAGATCCTGCACCCAGCCGCGCGCTTCACCCACCAGCACCAGCGTAGAGGCCGCCATGCAGCGCTGGCCGGCGGCACCGAAGGCGGCTCCGACCATCGCATTGAGGGTCTGCTCCTTGTTGGCATCCGGCAGCACCACGGCGTGGTTCTTGGCGCCCATCATGCACTGCACGCGCTTGCCGGCCAGCGACGCACGGTTGTACACGTGGGTACCCACGCGGGTGGAACCCACGAAGGAGACCGCCTTGATGTCCGGGTGGTCGCAGATCGCGTTGACCACTTCCTCGCCACCGTGGACCACATTCAGCACGCCCTTCGGAATGCCGGCTTCCAGCGCCAGTTCAACCAGGCGCATGGTGACCATCGGGTCCTGCTCGGACGGCTTGAGAATGAAGGTGTTGCCGGTGGCGATGGCCATCGGGAACATCCACAGCGGAATCATCGCCGGGAAGTTGAACGGGGTGATGCCGGCGCACACGCCCAGCGGCTGCATGATCGTGTAGGTATCCACGCCATTGGCCACGTTGTTGGCCAGCTCGCCCAGCTGCAGGTTGCCGATGGCGGCGGCGTGCTCGACCACTTCCAGGCCGCGGAACACATCGCCTTCGGCATCCGGCAGGGTCTTGCCCTGTTCGGCAGTGAGGATGTGCGCCAGCTCGCTCATGTTCTCGCGGATCAGCTGCTGGTACTTCAGGAAGATGCGCGCGCGGGTGCCGATCGGGGTCTTGCGCCAGGTCTTGAACGCTTCCTTGGCGGCGGCCACGGCAGCGTCCACTTCAGCGGTGGTGGCGAACGGGACCTGGGCCAGCACGTCCTGGGTGGCCGGGTTGATCACGTCCTGCCAGTGGGAGGTCGCCGATTCGACGAACTGGCCATCGATCAGCATGCGGATACGGGGCGCTGCAACAGTCATGACGACATCCAGGGGTGCGAAAGATGCTTGGCATTATTCACAGCCGCCGCCTCGATTTCCGGCCTGAATCCGCTTAATCTGGCCAACACCCCTCACGATTCCTGTTAATTCTGTGAATCTGCCGTCTTCACAGCGCCAGCTGGGCCTGCGCCTGCTGCGCCTGCGCGAGCAGCGCGGCTACAGCCAGATCGACCTGGCCCGCGCCCTGGGCCTGTCTGCCAGCTACCTGAACCAGATCGAGCGCAACAAGCGCCCGTTGACGCCCGCCGTGCAGAAGAAGCTGGGCGAAGTGTTGGGCGACGTTTCCACCCTGTTCGACGAGGATGAACCCGCAGCCTTGCAGGAATCATTGGCCGAAACCCTGCGGGACCTGGGGCTGGCCGACGTCAGTGCCACCGAGCTGCGGGCACTGGCCGGCAACCTGCCGCAGGTGAGCCGGGCGCTGCTGGACCTGCATCGCCGCCACCTGGCGTTGCGGGAACATGCCGCCGCACTGGAGTTCCAGCTGGGCGAACCCGGTGCCGGCAGCACCCTGCCGGCGGGCGACCAGGTGCGCGAGTTCTTCAACCGCATGCACAACCACATCCCGGAGCTGGATGAGCTGGCCGAGCGGTTGTTTGCCGAATGGGGACTGTCGCCGGGGCACGTCGCCCCGCGCCTGCGCCAGTTGCTGGCCGATCGCCACGGCGTGCTGGTGGAAGTGACTGCCTTGCAGGCCGGGCGCGAGAAGCGCCACTACGATGCCGGTGCCCGCCGGCTGTGGCTGCCGGACTACCTGGAGCCGGGCCAGCAGGCCTTCCAGATGGCCGCCGAACTGGCACTGCATGGCTACCTGCCGCAGATCGATGCGGTGATTGCCCGCGCCGGATTCAGCGACGAGGCGCGCATCGCGCAGGCGCGCATCGGCCTGTCGAACTATTTCGCCGGGGCCCTGGTAATGCCCTACCTGCGCTTCCTGCGTGCGGCCGAAGCCAGCAGCTACGACATCGAGCTGCTGGCGCACCAGTTCGGTGTCGGCTTCGAAGCAGTCTGCCACCGGCTGAGCACGCTGGCCCGCCGCAGCGCGCCCGGCCTGCCGTTCTTCTTCATCCGTGTGGACCGCGCCGGCAACGTCTCCAAGCGTCACTCGGCCACCGACTTCCACTTCTCGCAGGTGGGTGGCTCATGCCCGCTGTGGATCGTCTACGAGGCGTTCAACCAGCCCGGCCGCATCCTGACCCAGACCGCGCGCATGCCCGATGGGCGGCGCCATTTCTGGCTGGCCCGGCAGGTCAGCAGCGGCCCGGTTGGTCACGGCCAACCACGCAAGACTTTCGCAGTAGCGCTGGGCTGCGACCTGCAGCATGCCGAGCGGCTGGTGTATTCGCTGGGGCTGGATGTGCAGAGCCCCGGCAATTCGGTGTCGATCGGCCCGGGTTGCCGGGTGTGCCCGCGCGAGGACTGCATGCAGCGCGCGTTCGCGCAGCTGCCGGGGCGATAGGGTTGGCTCGGCAGGGCTGCGCCCTGCACCTGCACAGGCCTAAGCAACGGCAACGGCAAAAGCTGGCATTCCGTGGGATGGCGGGGCGGGTCCGGTTGCGGGGGACGGCGCAAGTACGTCCATGTAGCCTCGGTCGCGCCATCCATGGCGCTCACGCCCCCGCAACCGGACCCACCCCGCCTTCGACAGATCTCCGCAAGCTGTCAGAACGACGCATTGCCCTGGTGGGTGTCGACCTTGGTCGACACGAACCCTGGCGATGAGCCACCGCAGGGATCAGATCGTGCCGACCAAGGTCGGCACCCACCAGACAAGGTCGGCACCCGCCGGAACAGTTCAATCGGCTGCGGCAGCGGTCAGTAGATCGGCGTCACCTTCATCTGCGGCAGCGGCCGTGGTGCGCCGTCGGTGAGGTCCGGGCCAAGATCCTCCCAGCTGCGGCCCTGCTCCACCATCAGCCCCCACAACTGCTGTGACGCCAGCCGCTTGTCCTCCGAGCCCAGCTTGTACGACGGTGGCGACGGCACGCCGGCAGCCACCATCGTGTACGCCGCCCGATAGCCCAGCACCTGCTGCGCGGGATCGTCGGTACGCGCCACTTCCAGCGTGTAACGCTGGTAGGCCGAGGCCAGGTTGCGCCAGCGGATCCAGTAGTGATTCTCGAAGGAGAACGCGCAGAAGCGCGCACCGGCCAGGCTGCCCTTGTCGGCGATGCGGGTCAGCACCTCCTGCGGCATGTCCAGGTTCATGCCGCCCTCATCACCCTGCAGGGTCACGTGCACGATGCGGTCGCGATAGCCCGGAGCACGCGCCTGCAGCAGGTCGCGCCAGTTCTGCATGGTTGCCACCACCGCGAACAGGAAACGGCCAAGCTCGCCGGCGGCCACCGGCGCGGCGATGGACTGGTAGGTGCGTTGCCAGCCATGACGGTTTTCGCTGGGCAGGAACACCGATCGCTCCAGCGCCTGCCGTGCATTGCCGCCGGAGCTGACCTCCTCCGCATGCTGTGGATAGACCAGGTTGATGGCGAAGGTCGGCCAGCGCGGAAGCGCCGCGTCGAACAGATGGATCGGGAAGTTGCTGCTGATGCCCCCATCGGAGAACCAGCAGATCCGGAAGGCGGTGATCACCGGGCCGCAGGCCTGGCCGGCACTGGTCAGCCCCTCCATGCTGTCGGCCACGTTGTGTTCCGGATCGGAGGCGGTCGCTCCAGGCTCGCAGCGGCGCTCGCGGCGCGAGGGCTCATGCAGCGGCACTGCGCTGATCAGCAACGGGAAACTCAGGCTCATCCGCGTTGCCACCAGTACCGGCAGCTGCGGCCCCTGCGGCAGGCGGTAATAGAGTCGTCCATCCACGCCCAGCGGCGGACCCGCATGGTTGACCAGCCACTGCACCACGCTGGCCGGGAACAGCTGGTCGAACTCTTCGCGCAGGAACCAGAACTGCGCGCCGCCCAGCGGCAGCGTGCGGGGTTCGTTGTGCGATACGCAGGTGGTGATCATCTGCAGGGTGATGGCATGCGGGCTGTCCGGCTCGTCGGCATAGCGCGGCGCATCGTGCAGGTCGGCAAAGGTAAGCGGCACATCGGCCGGCTTGCCTGACAGCTGCTGCAGGCAGCCGTGCAGCCATTCCGTCAACGCCGGCCGGCGCGCGTCGCTGCCGAGGCCGCTGCACAGGCCCAGCAGATTGCGTCGTGCCACCCGCGCGACCCGCAGCGCGGCCCCGGCCACGCCAGCGCCGTAGGCGCACAGCAGGGACGGCAGCAATGTTGCCGCCACTCCACTCCAGCCGCCGCCCCACGCGCCCAGCGCGAGCAGCAATGCCAGCGACACCAGCACTTCCAGCGGCGCGATCTGGAACACGGCGATGGCCAGGCACAGCAGCTTGCGGGGCCAGCCTGCATTGCCGGTCAGCACCACCAGCAGCCGATAGGCTGCACGCGCGCCGCGCGCCGGCTGGAACAGACCGTAGATGAACCCGCGCCGCGACAGCTGCGCCGACACCGCCGACAATCCACCGTACCCGGCATCGCCGGGCAGCGGCTCGCCCGCCTGCTGGCGGCGATCACCATGGGCCGCCGCCGCAGCCACCGCGGCGGCGATGGCGCCTGCCGAGGTGCCACCGATGCTCTTGAAGCGATATTCGCGCGCCAGCGCCAGTACCGCATTGGGGTACACGATGCCGCTGGTGATGCCACCTTTCATGACCAGATCGCAGTACTTCGCCGCCACACGTCACCTCCCGTCCGTCGGTTGCCAGTATCGCAAGCCGGCCTCTCACTGCCTGAGAAAGGCGCCACATCCCGGTGGTGTGATGCCAGGCCTTGACCATTGCTGCCAACCGGCCTACCTTGTGCACGCCGAAGGTATTCATCTCTTCATGCGAATGAAGGGATGAATTTAAACGGGAATCCGGTGAAGGCGCTTCGCGCGCCCATTCCGGAGCTGCCCCGCAGCGGTGAATGGAAACGAATCCTGCCAACAGCACTGGGCTCGCGCCTGGGAAGCGGCAGGTAGTAGGTGGGCTGCGGCCCGCGTCCAACAGCCCGAATACCGGCCCCGGCCGGGGGACACGACCGTCCCCTGACTCGACCTGGAATCTCCGCGGGGAGGTTGCCGGGGCCGTCGTCGTCCTGCGCCTGCAGGGTGCGCGGCCACGTGCGTCCTTTTCACGGCATCCGGTTCGCCCGCGGGGGCGAAGGTCGCTGGCAAGACGCCCGTGGGCCGGCAACGGCACGCGTCGTCCTGCGGTTCCTTCGTTCCTCAATGCCGACATGCAATGAGGACACGCTGCAATGACCACTGTTACCAACCTGGGCTTTCCCCGCATCGGCGCCAAGCGCGAACTGAAGCGGGCGCTCGAACGCCACTGGGCCGGCGAGGACGACGCCGCCACCCTGCAGGCCACCGCCGCGGCGCTGCGTGCCCGGCACTGGCAGCTGCAGATCGAGGCCGGCGTCGATGTACCGCCGAGCAACGACTTCAGCCTGTACGACCAGGTGCTCGACACCGCATGGCTGTTCGATGCCATTCCCGAACGCTACCGCGAACTGGCCGCGCACGATCCACTGGCCGCCTACTTCGCCACGGCCCGTGGCCTGCAGCGCGATGGCATCGACCTGCGCGCGCTGGAGATGACCAAGTGGTTCGACACCAACTATCACTATCTGGTGCCGGAACTGCACGCGGGCCAGGCCTTCGCCCTGCGCGGTGACAAGCCGCTGGCCGAGTTCAACGAGGCCAGGGCGCTGGGCATCCACACCCGTCCGGTGCTGCTGGGGCCGGTGAGCTTCCTGCTGCTGTCCAAGACCACCGACGGCAGCGCCGCGCTGGACCTGCTGGATGCGCTGCTGCCGGCCTATGTGCAGCTGCTCGGCCAGCTGGCCGACGCCGGTGCCGACTGGGTGCAGCTGGATGAGCCGCTGCTGGTGCAGGATCTCGACGCCGATGCGCAGGCAGCCTATGAGCGCGCCTATGCCCGGTTGGCCACGGCACGGCGTCCGAAACTGCTGGTCGCGACCTATTTCGGTGCGCTCGAGGACAACCTGGCGTTGGCCACCGGCCTGCCGGTGGACGGACTGCACGTGGACCTGGTGCGCGCGCCGGAGCAGCTGGACGCCGTGCTGAAGGCGCTGCCGGCCGAGCGCGTGCTGTCGGCCGGCCTGGTCAACGGCCGCAACATCTGGCGCACCCATCTGGACAACGCACTGATCCTGGCCCGGTTTGCCCAGGTGGACCGCGGCGCCGACCGGCTCTGGCTGGCACCGTCCTGTTCCCTGCTGCACACGCCCGTGGATCTTGCGCTGGAAAAGAAGCTGGATGACGAACTGAAGGGCTGGCTGGCGTTCTCCCGGCAGAAGCTGCAGGAACTGCGCCTGCTGGCCGACGCGCTCGATGGCAGGGTGGATGCGGAAGCGGGCCTGGCTGCCAACCGCGCTGCACTGGAGGGGCGTCGTCGCTCGCCACGCGTGCACAACCCGGCCGTGGCCGCACGCCTGGCCGCGCTGACCGTGGCCGATGCGCAGCGGCACACCGCCTACCCGCAGCGCCGCATCGCACAGCATGCGGCGCTGCAGCTGCCGCTGCTGCCCACCACCACGATCGGTTCCTTCCCGCAGACGCTGGAGGTGCGCGAGGCACGCGCCCGGCACAAGTCCGGCAAGCTGGGCCTGGCCGAGTACGAGGCCTTCCTGGAACAGCAGACCGCGCATGCGGTACGCGTGCAGGAAGCGCTGGGCCTGGACGTGCTGGTCCACGGCGAGTTCGAGCGCAACGACATGGTCGAGTACTTCGGCGAGCAGCTGGAAGGCTTCGCCTTTACCGGCAACGGCTGGGTGCAGAGCTATGGCTCGCGCTGCGTCAAACCGCCGGTGATCTTCGGCGACGTCAGCCGCCCGCAGCCGATGACGGTGCGCTGGTCCAGTTACGCGCAATCGCTCACCGACAAGCCGATGAAGGGCATGCTGACCGGTCCGGTGACGGTACTGCAGTGGTCGTTCGTGCGCGACGACCAGGAACGCGATGTGACCTGCCGGCAGATCGCGCTGGCCCTGCGGGACGAAGTGCAGGACCTGGAAGCAGCCGGCATCGGCGTGATCCAGGTGGACGAGCCGGCCCTCCGCGAGGGGTTGCCGTTGCGCCGCGCCCACTGGCGCGCCTACCTGGACTGGGCGGTGGAATCGTTCCGCATCAGTACCAGCGGCGTGCGCGATGCCACCCAGATCCACACCCACATGTGCTATTCGGAGTTCAACGACATCATCCACTCGGTCGCAGCGATGGACGCGGACGTGATCTCGATCGAGACCTCACGCTCGCGCATGGAACTGCTGGATGCCTTCGTGAAGTTCAACTATCCCAACGAGATCGGCCCGGGCGTGTATGACATCCACTCCCCGCGCGTGCCGGACAAGGCGGAGATGGTGGACCTGCTGCGCAAGGCGCTGGCCGTGCTGAAGCCGGAGCAGCTGTGGGTCAACCCGGACTGCGGGCTGAAGACCCGTGGCTGGCCAGAAACCCGCGCTGCACTGCAGGCACTGGTTGCCGCCGCAGTGGAACTGCGTGCCGAGCACACCGACGCCCGCGTCGCCTGACCTGTCTCTCCACCCCGATGCACGGGCCGCCGCCGTTGCCGGCGGTCCGTGCGGTACCTGACGATGACCGAGCTCCAACGCCCCACCCTGTCCCTGCCCGCCGACGGCAAGCGCCTGCTGCTGCATTCGTGCTGTGCGCCCTGCTCCGGCGAAGTGATGGAGGCGATCACGGCCTCCGGGATCGACTACGCGATCTTCTTCTACAACCCCAACATCCATCCGGTGAAGGAATACGAGCTTCGCAAGCAGGAGAACATCCGCTTCGCCGAGCAGCATGGCATCCCCTTCATCGACTGCGACTACGACACCGACAACTGGTTCAGCCGCGCGCGCGGCATGGAGAACGAACCCGAGCGCGGCATCCGCTGCACGATGTGCTTCGACATGCGCTTCGAGCGCACGGCGCTGTACGCGCATGAGCACGGCTACGACACCATCAGCTCGTCGCTGGGCATCTCGCGCTGGAAGAACATGGCGCAGATCAATGACTGCGGCATCCGCGCCGCGGCGCGCTACGAGGGCCTGCAGTACTGGGATTACAACTGGCGCAAGGGCGGTGGTGCCAGCCGCATGATCGAGATCAGCAAGCGCGAGCGGTTCTACCAGCAGGAGTACTGTGGCTGCGTGTACTCGCTGCGCGATGCCAACCGGCACCGCCGGGAGACCGGCCGCGAGCGGATCCGGATCGGGCTGCTGTATTACGGCCAGGACAACGAAACGCCGCAGGGCGATTGACGTGTGGCGAGGGGGCGGCCACGCTGGTCGCCTCTTCCGCCGCGCTGGAACGTCCATGCCCACCCTGCCCGCCACTGTCGCCCTGCTGGTGATCGATCTGCAGCCGGACTTCATGCCCGGTGGCGCGCTGGCCTGTGACCGCGGCGATGCGCTGGTCGCGCCGATCGCGCAGCTGCTGGCGCAGCGCCGCTACCGCACCGTAGTGGCCACCCAGGACTGGCATCCCGCGGACCATGCTTCGTTCGCCAGCCAGCACCCCGGCCATCGTCCGTTCGAAACGATCCTGCTGCATGCGCAACCGCAGACCCTGTGGCCGGACCACTGCGTGCAGGGCAGCGCCGGTGCCGCCCTGCATCCGCAGGTGGACTGGAACATGGCCGACCTGATCCTGCGCAAGGGCACCCGCCAGCAGGTGGATTCCTACAGCGCCTTCCGCGAGAACCACGGCCCCGATGGCGGGCGCCCCGCCACCGGCCTGGCCGGCTGGCTGCATGAGCGCGGCATCGACGAGGTGCACGTCTGTGGCCTGGCCCGCGACTACTGCGTGCTGTGGAGCGCGCAGGACGCAGCCACGTCCGGCTTCAGGGTGAAATTCCTCTGGGACCTGACCCGGCCGGTGACCGAGGCCAACGACGGGATGGTGCGCGAAGCACTGGGCACTGCGGGGATCGGGATCCTCTGACGCACGTCCGGCAGGGCAGGTATCAGCGGAACACCACCGTGCGGTGCCCGTTGAGCAGGATGCGGTGCTCCACATGGCGGCGCACGGCACGCGCCAGCACCTGCGATTCGGTATCGCTGCCCAGGCGTACCAGGTCGCGCGGCGTCATCGCATGATCGACCCGGGCCACGTCCTGTTCGATGATCGGACCTTCGTCCAGATCCTCGGTGACATAGTGCGCGGTGGCGCCGATGATCTTGACCCCGCGCGCGTGCGCCTGGTGATAGGGCTGCGCGCCCTTGAAGCTGGGCAGGAAGCTGTGATGGATGTTGATCGCCCGGCCGGCCAGCGCGCGGCACAGGGTGGGTGAAAGAATCTGCATGTAGCGCGCCAGCACCACCAGGTCGATACGCTCGTGTTCGACCAGATCGATGATCTGCTGCTCCTGCACCGCACGCGTATCCGCGTTCACCGGCAGATGGTGGAACGGCACGCCGTAGGACGCAGCCAGCGGTGCGAAATCGGCATGGTTGGACACCACTGCCGCGATATCCACTTTCAGTTGCCCGCTGTGCGCGCGGAACAGCAGGTCATTCAGGCAGTGGCCCTGCTTGCTGACCAGCACCAGCAGGCGCGCACGACGCCGACCGTCCTGCAGCTGCCAGTCCATGCCGAACTCGCGGGCCAGTGCCGCCATGGACGCATGTACCGTGTCCAGGGGCAGGCTGGCGTCGCGGTCGAAATGCACGCGCAGGAAGAACCGGCCGCTTTCCTCGTCGCCGAACTGCTGGGCGTCGAGGATGTTGCAGCCATGATCGAACAACAGGCCCGACACGCGGTAGACGATGCCGGTACGGTCGGGGCAGGACAGGGTGAGGATGGAATCGGGTCGCATCCTGCAAGTGTAGGGCAGCACCCCGCCCGCGTGATCCATTGTCACCGATGCAACGAACCACTTCGGACAGTTCCAAGTGATCGTGGCGGGCTTTCGTGGCACGCTGGCGGGTCATGAACCTGTTGCAGCTGATCCGCAGCTTCACCCGCACCGCAGACACCGGCAGTATTGCCGCTGCGGCCCGCAGCCTTGGCATCAGCGCCACCGCCGTCGGCCAGAACATCCATCGCCTGGAGGCACACCTGGGCGTGCGCCTGCTGAACCGCAGCACGCGCCAGCTGGCGCTGAGCGAGGCCGGTGCGCTGTACCTGGCGCAGGTGCGCCACATCGAAACCGATCTGGCGCGGGCGCAGGCCCTGGTCACCAGCGGTGACATCGAGCCGGCCGGGCCATTGCGCATCGCCAGCAGCCGCGCGTTCGGCCGCCACGTGCTGGCGCCCCTGCTGCCTTCACTGCAGCAACGCTATCCGCAGCTGCAGCTGGAACTGCGGCTGTCCGACCGGGCCGTGCAGCATGGTCCGGAGGCGGTCGATGCCAGCATCCGCATCGATGCGCAGCTGGAGGACGGCGTCGTGGCGCGGCCGCTGGCACGCATTCCCTTCGTCTTCTGCGCCTCGCCTGCCTACCTGCAGGCGCATGGCTGGCCACAGGAGCCGTCCGATCTGCGCGGCCATCGGGGTGTGCTGCATCGTTTCCCCACAGATGGGCGGCCTCTGCGCTGGTGCCTGCGCAAGGGCGACCAGCGCGCGGATGCGCCGCTGCCGCCCGGCATGGTGTGCGATGACATCGACGCGCTGGCCGAACTGGCCGCGGCCGGTGCCGGCATCACCCGGCTGGCGGCCTTCGTGGCCGATCCCTTTCTGCGCGATGGCCGGTTGCAGGCGGTGTTCGGCGCGGACAGCGCATGGCGCCCGGAACCGATGGAGGTCTATTTCTGCGTCAGCGACCGCCGCGACTTCACCGCCAGGATCCGTGCGCTGTTCGATCACCTGCAGGCCGGCCTGCCGCCGGCCTGGCGGGCATGACCTTCAGCGCGGGGTGAACACGCCGCGTGCCTCACGCGGCTCGCAGCGCAGGTACTGCGCGGCCGGCACCACGCTGTCGCCCAGCGCGGCTGCCGCGTGCCAGGGCCAGCGCGGGTCGTAGAGGATGCCGCGGGCCAGGGCGATGGCATCGGCGTGGCGATGACGCAGGATCGATTCGGCCTGCTCCGGTTCGGTGATCATCCCCACCGCGATGACCGGCATGCGCACCTTGGCCTTGATCGCGGCCGCGAACGGCACCTGGTAGCCCGGCCCGATGCTGATCTTCTGGCGCTCATCCAGGCCGCCGCTGGAGACGTGCAGGAAATCGCAGCCACGCGCGTCCAGCACCTGGGACAGCGCTTCGCTCTGCAGCAGATCCCAGCCACCGTCGACCCAGTCGCTGGCGGAGATGCGCACGCCGACGGCCACCTTGTCGGACACTGCCGCGCGCACGGCATCGAATACCTCTACCAGCAGGCGCAGGCGATTGGGCAGCGAACCCCCGTAGCCATCGGTGCGCCGGTTGCTCAGCGGTGACAGGAACTGGTGCAGCAGATAGCCGTGCGCGGCATGCACTTCGATCAGTTCGAAGCCCAGGCGTTCGGCGCGCACCGCGCTGGCGGCGAAGGCAGCAACGATTCCCGCGATGCCCGCCTCATCCAGTTCCTGCGGCGCGGGATCGGCAGCATGGAACGGCAGCGCTGACGGCGCCACCGTGGTCCAGCCACGTGCATCATCGGCCGGCAGCTGGCCACCGCCGTCCCAGGGACGCTGTACCGAGGCCTTGCGGCCGGCATGGCCCAGCTGGATGCCCAGCGGCATCGGCGACCAGCGCCGCACGCTGGCCAGCACGTGTGCCAGCGCAGCTTCGGTACCGTCATCCCACAGGCCGAGGTCGGCCCAGCTGATGCGTCCACGCGGCTCAACCGCCGTCGCTTCCAGGATCAGCAGGCCGGCACCGGATTGCGCCAGGTTGCCCAGATGCATGGCATGCCAGTCGCTGGCGCGCCCGTCTTCGGCGGAATACTGGCACATCGGCGCGATGACGATGCGGTTGGACAGGGTCAGGCGGCCGAAGGTGATCGGCGAGAACAGCTGGCTCACGAGGGGTGCAGGGACGGGCATAGGGGGGTGCGTATTGCACCGCTGCAAGGGCGGCGAATCAACCATGTGGATGGATCGCTGTTTCGCGGTGGCGCTGCATGCTCGCCGGGCATGGCCTGGCGCTACCCGATGACGAACCCGGCCAGCGCTTCAGCGCAATCGCGCTCGTCCTTGAACTGCAGCAGGTCGTCGGCACGGGTGCGGCCACGGTTCACGGCAGCCACCGGCAATCCGGCCTTTGCTGCGGCCTGCACGAAACGGAAGCCGGAATAGACCATCAGCGAAGACCCCACCACCAGCACGGCATCGGCCTGCTGCAGGTGCTCATGCACTGCCGCCACGCGTTCACGCGGCACGTTCTCGCCGAAGAACACCACGTCCGGCTTCAGCAGGCCGCCACAGGACGGACAGTCGGGCACCACGAAGGAGGAAAAATCGGTCTCCAGATCAGCGTCGCCGTCGGGGGCGATGCCGGCCTCGAGCGTGTCCCAGCCGGGATTGGCGTCCAGCAGGCGCTGCTGGAACGCCTGGCGACCGCTGCGGCGCTCGCAGCCCATGCAGCGCACCAGGTCCAGCCGCCCATGCAGGTCGATCACGTTCCGGCTGCCGGCGCGCTGGTGCAGGCCATCCACGTTCTGGGTCAGCAGCAACTGCACCTTGCCTTGCTTCTCCAGCGCGGCCAGCGCCTGGTGGGTGCCGTTGGGCTGGGCCAGGCCGAAGCGCGGCCAGCCCAGCAGGCTGCGTGCCCAGTAGCGCTGGCGGGTGGCGGCCTCGCCCATGAATGCCTGGTAGGTGACCGGCGGCGTGCGTTTCCATTGGCCATCGGTATCCCGGTAATCGGGGATTCCCGAGGCCGTGCTGCAGCCAGCGCCGGTCAGCACGAACAGGCGCTGGGCGCGGTCGATGAAGTCGGTCAGCGGCGGGGTCATGCCGACCAGATGGGGGCAGCACGGCGCCCCCACAAGCGCCGGCTCAGGGCGCCGGCAGCGGCGGCACCGCGATCGGCTGGCCCGCCTCGTCCAGCGCGATCATCACGAAGTGGCCGCGGGTGCAGAGCCTGCGCTCGCCGCTGTGCAGGTCTTCGGCAATCAGTTCCACCTCGACCTTCATCGAGCTGCGGCCGACCTCGACGATGCGGCCGATCGTTTCCACCATCTGGCCGATGCGGATCGGCAGCTTGAAGTCGACCTGGTCGCTGCGCGCGGTCACCACGGTGCGGCGCGAGTAGCGGGCGGCGGCGAGGAAGGCGGCCTTGTCCATCCACGCCAGCGCCTGGCCACCAAACAGCGTGCCCATGTGGTTGGTATGGTTGGGAAAGACGATTTCGGCCATGCGCACTTCGATCGGTGGCACGGTTTCAGGGATCGGGGTCATGGGTAGGGCTTCGGTGTGGGGTGCGGCAATGTTAAGCCAGGCCCCGTACAGGCAGCGCTACACTGCGCCACGCCCACTGCCAGGACTGCCCATGCCCGCGACCTCCGATCTGCTGGCGTTCGCCCTCATCTCGCTGGGCATGGTGCTCACGCCCGGACCGAACATGATCTACCTGGTCTCGCGCTCGATCTGCCAGGGCCGCCGCGCCGGCCTGGTCTCGCTGGGTGGGGTGGTGCTGGGTTTCGTGTTCTACATGCTGTGCGCGGCGCTGGGCATCACCGCCCTGCTGATGACGGTGCCGTTCGCCTACGACGCGCTGCGCATCGGGGGGGCGTTGTACCTGCTGTACCTGGCCTGGCAGGCGCTCAAACCCGGTGGCCGCTCGCCGTTCGCGGTGCGCGACCTGCCGCAGGACAGCCCACGCAGATTGTTTGCGATGGGCTTTCTGACCAATCTGCTGAACCCGAAGATCGCGGTGATGTACCTGTCCCTGCTGCCGCAGTTCCTGCATCCGGACGGGCACGGCAGCGTGCTGATGCAGTCGCTGGTTCTGGGTGTTACCCAGATCGTGGTGAGCCTGAGCGTGAACGCGGTGATCGTGGTGCTGGCCGGCAGCATCGCGGCATCTCTCGCCGCGCGCCCCACCTGGCAGGCGGCACAGCGCTGGCTGATGGGCACGGTCCTGGCCGGGCTGGCGGTGCGCATGGCGGTGGAAGGGCGGCGGTTGCCGGGGGGGCCCGCCCCCCCCCCCCGCCCCCCCCCGCCCCCCCCCCCCCCCCCCCCCCCCCCCCCCCCCCCCCCCGCCCCCCCCGCGCCCCCCCCA